>JAUZEI010000631.1 GCA_030839105.1 Actinomycetota bacterium | reverse complement strand
CGCGCCGCGATCTCCATGCGTCGTAGTTCCGTACGCCGGCGCCGGACGGATCGATATTCGTCGCTCCGACCGGACACGCTGTGGGTATCAGTGCCCGGCGCCGCCCGGGGGAGATGCCGGCCCGAGAACCAGCAACGGCTCGACTCGGAGGTGGACCACGCGCGGGTGCAGGTCGAGCGCGGCGAACGCCCGCTTCCAGGCGAGGGCTTCCTTGGCCAGGACGTGCGACCGCACGATGAAGAGACGGCTACCGGGCCCGGCTGCATGCCAGGTCCGCACCGCTTCGCGCAGCGCGTTCAGCACCTCGGCATCGGAGCGGCCGATCATCCACCGCGCGGCGAGCACCTTGACCTCGGCGCGAAAGCCCTGCCCGCTCGAGTCATCGAGCTCGGTCGCGATCGAACCGTGCGGCCAGTAGTACGAGAACCCGAACGCCCCACCGCTGTTGACGAGGATGACGTCGTTCGGTGTGCGATGGTTCGCCACGTAGTGGGCCTGTGCCCGCGCGTTCTCGTACGATATGTTCAGCGTGTCGACCCAAGGTCTGAACCCGATCGAGAAGAGCCACGCGAGCAAGACAATCGTGGCGACGGCGGAGACTCGGTTCCACCGGTACACGAGCTGTACCACCCAGGCCACGCCCACGGCGCCGACGACGAACGAAGCCATCAGCAGGAAGTGCGAGGTCCGCACGTCGAGGAACGGGTAGCGCCGCAGATGCGCAACCGTGCCCATCTCGATCCAGAGCAACGGGAGCGCGAGCGCGATCGAAGGTGCTCCGAGGCGCGCGAGCGCGACGATCCCGACGACCACCAACACGACAAATACCAGGGCCGGCATTCCGAGCCAGAGGTGAAGATGCGACAGGCGCCGCCACACCTGACCCAGGCTGTCCGACAGCGAGCCGTACAGATAGAAGCTGTTCCAGTACGCGCGCAACTTGACGTTCGTGTTCGCCAGGATCACCGCGCCGAAGTACCCGGCGATCAACAGGCCCGTCGCGGCTGCCGTCACGGCGACTTCGAGGGCGCGCCGCCGAGCGCGCGCCAACAACGCCGATCCGAGGAGTCCCGCGAATACCGGCATGGCGACGAATGCCGAAGTCGAGCTGAACGGCAACACGACCACCGCGGCGATGCCGAGCCACCACACGCGCGTGCGATCGGGGTCGCGTTCGACACGCGCGGCAACGACGAGGATCACGAGTGCGCAGAAGGCGTCGCAGGTGTATTGCTTCAGGTCGTTGCGGAGCAGTGACAACGGGGCAAGCATCGCGACGAACGCGGCGACCGCGCCGGCGAAGCGCGCGCGCGGTTTCGACGCCCAGCGGAGCCCGCGTGCGAACACGTACGCGAGCACGACGGTACCGCCGGTGAAGGCCAGCACGAGGAGGCGGCCACGCTGTTCCCCGGATCCGGGAACGAGCTTGAGCAGAGCGAGAAAGCCGACCGGTGTGCTGGAGCTCATCCCGGTCACGTGCGACCACGGAACCCTCGTCAGGACCGCAACCCATGCTTCGTCCAACCAGTACGGCTGGGTGAGCGCGTCGTGTATCGGGTGTACGACAAACGTTGCAATGAAGGCCGCGACGACGACGGCCGTATCGAAACGATCCCAGCGGTCGGCGCGTGAGTCGGCGGGCGGTTCGAGCGGTTGTAGCGGCTCGGTCAGCTTGTGGTCCGAGGCCGCGGTCGACACCGGGAGATATTCGCACAGGGTCCCCGAGAACCTTCACGCGGCTTCGGGGCGGCGCACACGCGCCGGTAGGCTGCTCGCCCGTGACCGACGACGTCAAAGTGCTCTTTCTCGGCGGCAAGGGTCGCAGCGGCGGAACGCTGCTCGCGAATCTGATGGGTCAGATTCCGGGATTCTGCAATGTCGGTGAGCTGAATCGTCTCTGGGACTCGGGACTCGTGCACAACCGGCGTTGCGGTTGTGGCCTTCCCGTGCAGCAGTGCCCGACCTGGACGGCGATTCTCGACGATGCCGATGCGCGGCTGGGCGGCACGCCGCTCACGCCACTTTCCAAGGCGCGCATCGACCTCGATCAATCCGCGGTAGTGCGTTGGCCGCGTCTCGCCCGTCTGCTCCGCGCCCGCGTGGAGACGCGCGACCGTTGGGACGCACTCGAGCGCTACACGACCGCAACTTCCGCCGTCTATCGCAGCATCGCCAAGGTCACGGGCGCGAAGGTGGTCGTCGATTCGTCGCGGCTCCCGTTCGAGCCGGTTGCCCTCGGGCTCGTGCCGGGCGTCGACCTGCGGATCGGTCACGTGGTGCGCGACCCCCGCGCGGTGGTGTTCTCGTGGAAGCGCGCGCGCGTCTTCACCGACCGCGACACCGGCGAACACCTCCCTCGTTTCGGTGCCGCTTTCTCCACGACCAGTTGGCTCGCGCGCAACGTCATCGTCGAGATGCTCCGCCGCCGCCGCCCGTCGATCACCGTCAGCTACGACGAGCTCGCGCGCGATCCTGGGAAAGTGTTGCGGGAGCTCGCCGATCTCATGGGCGAGCCCGCGGGCGATCTGCGTTTCCTGACATCCGACGCGGCCACGCTGGTACCGACGCACTCGGTCGGGGGCAATCCGGTCCGCATGATCAGCGGCGCGGTCGTGATCGAGCCCGACGAGGAGTGGAGGCACGGCATCTCGGCTCGCGACCGTTGGGTGAGCACCGCGCTCGCGCTGCCCCTCCTGCATCGCTACGGATTCCCGCTCCGCGCGCTCGGTGAGGCGCCGGAGGCCACACTGCCGACCGCGGCGCGGCCACGCGCCTACTGAGCCCATCCTCGCCCCGCGTCGAAGGCTCGTCCGACCCCGCCGTAGTCCCCGAAGTGAACCGCTCCGCCGTACGAGGAATGCAATGATCAGTCGCACCGATACGCAGACCCGACGAGTCGACCGAGGTTCCAGCATCCCTGCCATGCCCGTGCTTTCCACGAACGCCTGGCTGCGCTTCGACGCGATTCGCGCGTCCGTGCGGCGAGCACAACCGCGCACTGTGCTCGAGATCGGCGCGGGCGAGGGTGGGCTCGGCGCGTGGTTGGCGCGGCACTACGCCTACACCGGCATCGAACCCGATGCCGACTCGCGTGTCACCGCCGACGGGCGGCTCGCGGCGGTCGGCCGGGGACGGGTGGTCGACGCGTTGCCGGCGGGCGGCCATGAGCGGTTCGACCTCGTATGCGCGTTCGAGGTGCTCGAACACATCGTCGACGACGCGGGGGCACTCACGCAGTGGCGCGATTACGTCGCCCCCGACGGTTGGCTGCTCTTGAGCGTGCCCGCGCATGCCGAGCAGTTCGGTCCGCACGACGAGCTCGCGGGCCACGTCCGCCGGTACGAGCGACCGGATCTCACCCGCCGGCTGGAGGAAGCGGGATTTCGGGTCGTGGAGCTACGGAGTTGTGGTGCCGGGCTCGGCTCGCTGCTCCAACGGGTGCGCGACGCGTTGGCCCGGCGCGGTGCGCAGCGCGCGGCCAAAGCGGGAACCCTCGAAGAGCGCACCTCGGCGAGCGGGCGCTACATCCAACCCCACGCGCGGCTGGCCGCGCTCGCGTGTGCCGCGGTCGCCCTGCCGGGTCGGGTCGCGCAGCGCCCGTTCGCATCGACCGACATCGGTACCGGATTCGTCGTCCTCGCGCGCCGCGCGAGTTGAGCGAATCGGCCACCTCCGTGGAGCCGAAGTCGTCGGCGCGCCGCAACTTCCTCGAACGCCGCGCGCAGCCGCTGCCGCGCCGCGCCCAGATGTCGCTCACCATCCTGACGCTTGTCGTCCTTGTCGTCGCGACGGTCTGGGCATGGCGCTCGGCACACCTGTCGTTCTCGACGATCGACTGGCTGCCGATCGCCATCGCGTTCGCGGTCGGGGCGCCCGCGACGCTCGTGTTGAAGATGCTCGAGTACGACGCGGCCGCGCGCCTCATCGGGTCGCGCGCCGGTCCGCGACGCGCGCTCGAGGTCGCGGTGATCTCGTCCGCCGCCAATCTTCTGCCACTGCCGGGTTCGCTCATCGTGACGACCCGCTCGTTGTCGGAGCAGGGTGCGACGTACGGCTCGGCCGCCGTCGCGTCGTCGATCCCCGGGCTCGCGTGGCTCGGTCTCACGGCAGTGATCGGCGGTGTGTCGATCATGATCGCCGGAAGCTGGCCCATCGGCCTTGCCGTCGCGGCCGCCGGGATCGCCTGCCTCGCGGTCACGGGCGCGATGTTCCGCCGTACCGCGCCGCTCGACGGCCGCCCTCAACTCGCATTGCGCATCGTGTTGATCGAGACGTCGTGGGTCGGGCTCAGTGGCTTTCGCCTCTGGCTCGTGCTCCACGCGATCGGTATGGCCGGGACGCCCGCGCAAGTGTTGGCGCTCGCCGTCGCCGGCGCGATGTCGGTTGCGATCGGTTTCTTCCCCGGAGGGCTCGGCGTGCGCGAAGCACTCATCGCGCTGCTGAGCCCCATCATCAACCTGCCCCTCTCCGAAGGCGTCGTGCTCGGCGTGATCGACCGGGTCGTGTGGATCACCTTCTTGTCGCTCGCCGCGCTGGTACTCGTCGCGACGCGCGCCCGCGCCGTCGCCGGAGAACCCTCGACGACTCCCTGAACCGCGGCCGAAGTCGTGTGCGGGACGTGCCGTAGGTCTCGGTCAGTGTGCCTTCGGGCGTAGGACCTTCGAGAGGATGACAGCGAGGTCGTGTGCGAGCGCGGCGTCGGAGAAGCGTTCGACGAACGTGGCCCGGGCCCGTTTCCCGGCGCCGATTCGTGTCGGACCTCGCAACGCTCCGATCGCGGCCGCGAGCGCAGGCGCGTCGCCCGGCGGAACGGTGACGAGGGCGTCGCCGAACGCGGTGCGGTTCGCCGGCGTCTCGGCGGTCACGATCGCCCGTCCGGCGGCCGCGCACTGGTACACCTTGTTCGGTACGACCCGCGCGGCCTTGTCGGTCGTGCCGAACACGCCGAGACAGATCGAGGCGCGCCCGATCTCACCGACAAGTTCCGCTTCCGGGACCGGGTCCACGACGTCGACGTTGTCGAGGTTCAACTCGGCGATCAGGTCAACGGCGGCCGCCCGTTGCTGGCCGTCCCCGACGAAGCGGATGCGCCGACCGTCGTCGCGGAGAAGCGCGGCGGCATGGGCCACCGTCTCGAATCCGTGCAGGGGGATGTAGGTGAGGTACCAGAGGATCGGTCCGTCGTCACCGGGATCCGCGGCCGGCGGACCGTAGATCGACTCGTCCGCGCCGACCCACAGCACCGCGAAGTGCGTGCGGCCCCGGTGTGTGAAGCGGGCGAGGAACTCGGCGTTCTCGGGCGTGTCCACAACCACCAACGGCACACTCCAACACGCCGCGACGTCGATGGCGCGCGTCGCGATCCCGACCGCCGACCGCGGGCTCCTCAGCGCGGGGTCGGCAACGACGGTGTCGTACAGCGAGATAAAGATGTCGAGCACGGCCGGGACGCGTCGGAGCCGCGCGATCGGCCCGAGCACGCACGCGTCGAGATGTCCCGGGTACAGGAACACGACGAGATCGGGACGTTCGCACGTCAACAGTTGCCACGCGAGCCGCACCAGTCCGGCGACGACGCGCGGCAACATCGCAAGCGGTGAACGCGCGGTCTGCGAGGCCCGATCGTCGTGCCAGGACGAGATGTTGCGCACGTCGACGACGCACCCGAGCCGGTCGAGCAGCCGTGTCCATTGCCGCGCCCGGGGCGTCGTCGGATCGAAGGTGCCGATGACGAGGACGCGCCGGCCGCGCATGTTCTCGGCGGTGATGTCGATCGGGCTCACCTCATCGCATCGTCGAGCGCGAGCGTGCCCGCGGCCGAGAACGCGGGCACGCACGCTCGATCTGTCGTCGCCGAGTCGTTCCCGCTCGGGTTTCGAGCGGACACTAACGGCGAGGACCCGTGAGGACTACGAGTCGCGAGACTGCTTCTTCCGGGTGGCGAGTGCGAGGGCGATGCCTCCGACAGCCAACGAGGCGAGACCGAAGATCGGGCCGTTGCTCGATCCGCCCGTGAACGGGAGCAACCCGGTCGGGTTGGTGGCCGCGGTGACCCCGGAGTCGGTGGTCGGAGTAGAGCCGGCCGTGACCGATGTCGAGGTCGGCGTCGTCGAGCCCTGGGTGCCGACCACACCTCCCGTGGTCGAAGTCGTACCGCCGAGCGACGTACTCGTCTCTCCGCTGATCGTCGTCGTGGTTTCGCCGGCGATGGTCGTGCTCGTAGCTCCACCGGTTGTCGTCGTCGTGCCGGCAATCGTCGTCGTGGTACCACCGATTGTCGTCATGGTGCCGGCGATCGTCGTCGTGGTACCGCCGATCGTCGTCGTGGTCGACGGGGAGCACTGCGACGCGAGCGTCACTGTTGTCGACCGCGTCGCTGTGGCGTTGTCGGTCCAGGTCGCGTGGACCGTGAGGGTGACCGTTCCGGTCGAGCCGCCGGGCACTGTCGTTGTCGCCGAGGTAGATCCCGACTTGGCGACGTTGGGCGTGTACCCCGTCACCGCAAACGTCTGGGCTCCCAGCACGGCCGTCGCGGAATCGATGTGCATCACCCAGTTGGCTTCGCTGTTACCGATCGTCCACGAGATCGCGTGTTTGCCGTTTGAGCACACCGTGGTGCCGGACAGCACCGGGTGGTGCGCCCACGCCGGCAGCGCGGTTCCCACGACGAACATGGCGATGATCGCCAATGACGAGGCCGCGAGAACAGCCTTCCGGCGTCCCCGACTCGTGCCTCTGCGCGCGAGCATTCTCACTTTGCCTCCCAGCAATGAACTCGCCTGGTCCGTCACCCGCTCCAACATCCCAGGTCCCGCCCCGAAACGTACCCATCCTGTGCCGCATCTTGTGCGATGGGTGACGGCTTTTCCCGCGTCCGGAGCCGGGGTCGTCACGCGCGTTCTCACCCGATTCTTGTGTCGCTCCAAGATCGGACCCACCTGACACGACGATCGTCAGGGCATGCGAGACCTCGGAACCGCCCCATTGCTGCAGAGCGTGAGGGAACAGCCGCTAGAGGTGGTCGCTATCGAGCCGGCCGCCGCTTCGCCCACCGTCGATGTGGTCGTCCCAGTTTTTGACGAGGAGCGGTCGCTGGGTCCGAGCATCCGTCGCATCCACGAGTATCTGACGCGTTGTTTCCCGTTCTCGTGGCGAATCACGATCGTCGACAACGCCTCGACCGACGGCACCTGGGCGCTCGCCGCCGAGCTCGAGCAGGAGCTCGAACACGTTCGGGCCGTACACCTCGGTCGCAAAGGACGCGGGTTCGCCCTGCGCACGGCCTGGGGTGAAAGTGACGCCGAGGTCGTCGCGTACATGGACGTCGATCTCTCGACCGACCTGGATGCGCTGCTGCCACTCGTCGCACCGCTTGTGTCCGGTCACTCGGATCTCGCCATCGGCTCCCGACTCGCGCCCGGCTCCCACGTCGCCCGGCACCCGAAGCGCGAGATCATCTCCCGCTCCTACAACGCCATCCTGCACGCCGTGCTCGCGACGCGTGTGCGCGATGCGCAGTGC
The DNA here is from genome assembly GCA_030839105.1 of Actinomycetota bacterium. Taxonomy (GTDB): domain Bacteria; phylum Actinomycetota; class Acidimicrobiia; order IMCC26256; family PALSA-610; genus PALSA-610. Next base: position 3,847 of record JAUZEI010000631.1, on the reverse strand, counting down.
GGTTTCAAGGCGGCGCGCGCGAGCGTTGTCCGCCGGCTTCTCCCTGCGATCGAGGACAACGGGTGGTTCTTCGACACCGAGCTGCTGCTGCTCGCCGAGCGCAACGGACTGCGCATTCACGAGGTCGCCGTCGACTGGATCGATGACGTCGACAGCCGCGTCCAGGTCGTGTCGACCGCCATCACCGATCTGAAGGGAACGGCGCGCATGGCGTGGCGATTCGCAACGGGTCGCGGTCGCGTCGAGCTCGGTCCATTGGCACGGGCGCCAGTCGCAAACGACTTCGGTCGTCGCTTCGTGGCATTCGCGCTCATCGGTCTCGCGAGCACCTCGGTCTCCCTGGCCTTGTTCTTGTCGACCTACGGCGCCATCGGGCCGGTCGCCGCGAACATCGTCGCCCTCACGGCCACGTTCGTCGGGAACGCCTGGGCCAACGCGCGCTACACGGAACGGCGGCCGCGCCCGCGTTGGGTCCCTGCGTTCGCGCTCTACTTCGGATCGCTGGCCGTAACGAGCATCTCCCTCGCGTTCGTCGCGGCGGTCACGACGAGCTTTGCCGCGCAACTCGCTGTCCTCGTCGTCACGTGGTCGCTCGCCGCCGCGGCCCGTTTCATCCTGGTCGGAATAGCCCGATGACAGTCGTGCCGCGCGCTCTGCAACAGAACGTCCTCCTGAAGAAGATGTCGCGCTGCCTCGCCGTCTCGGTCGGCACGACCCTGCTCAGCGCCGCGGTCCTCGTGGCCCTGGCACTGGGCGCGGGCGTGCCGGCCGGGCCGGCCAACATCATCGCTGTCTGTTGCGGAATCGGGCCGTCGTACTACGCAAATCGGCACTGGGTGTGGGGCCGCTCCGGGCGCAGCGACGTGACGCGCGAGATTCTGCCGTTCTGGCTGCTGTCGCTCGCCGGCCTGGTGGTATCGACGGTCGCGGTCGGACTCGTGTCGTCGATGACCTCGCAGTGGTCGACGTCGGCGCGCGCGATCGCGCTGCCCTTCGCGAACCTTTCTTCGTTCGCCTCGCTCTGGCTCGTGCAGTTCGCGCTGCTCGACCGCGTCCTGTTCAAACCCGCCCGACCCTCGGCGCAACCAAGTGTCGCCGCTTCGGCTGCGCCGACCGATCGGAAAGCGTCCGTCGCATCATGAGCATCTTCAATCCTCCGCGATCGGAGCCCACCCTCGACCTCGAGACGTTGCCGACGTCGTTTCCGCCCCCCGAACGTCGACGGTCACGCCTCGAACGGGTGTGGCGCGGGCCGGACACCGACCCGGTGTGGGTCCGGCCCGCGCTGCTCCTGTTGCTCGTTGTGACCGCCGCGCTGTACCTCTGGGACCTCGGCGCGTCGGGTTGGGCGAATTCGTATTACTCCGCGGCGGCGCAGGCGGGAACGCAGAGTTGGAAGGCGTTCTTCTTCGGATCGACGGACGCCTCCAACTTCATCACGGTCGACAAGGCCCCGGCCTCGCTCTGGGTGATGGAGATCTCGGGCCGGATCTTCGGCGTCAACTCATGGAGCGTGCTGGTACCGCAGGCGCTGGAAGGAGTTGCCGCGGTCGGCATCTTGTTTGCGACGGTCAAACGGTGGTTCTCGCCGGCGGCCGCGCTCATCGCAGGCGCGGTGTTCGCACTGACGCCCGTCGCGGCGCTGATGTTCCGATTCAACAATCCGGACGCCCTGCTCGTATTCCTGCTCGTTGCCGGCGCCTACACGATGACGCGCGCGCTCGAGGACGGCCGTCTGCGTTGGATGGTCGCAACCGGCGCCCTCGTCGGCTTCGCGTTCCTCGCCAAGGAGCTGCAGGCGTTTCTGGTGCTGCCGGTCTTCGGGATCGTCTACCTCCTCGCCGGGCCGCCGAAGCTCGCGCGCCGGATCGGCCATGTCATCGTCCTCGGTCTCACGACGGTCGCCGCCGGCGGCTGGTGGGTCGCCATCGTGCAGTTGTGGCCTACGTCGAGTCGTCCGTACATCGGCGGATCACAGAACGACAGCTTCTGGAACGTGTTGTTCGGTTACAACGGCTTCGGGCGGCTCACCGGTAACGAGACCGGCAGCGTGGGCGGCGCCACCCAGAACTCGACCGGTCGGTGGGGCACGACGGGTCTCGTTCGGATGTTCAACTCGCAGTTCGGCGGTCAGATCTCGTGGTTGCTGCCCGCGGCGTTGGTGCTGCTGGTGGCGGGTCTCGCCGTCACGGCGACGCGCGTTCGCACCGATCGCACGAGAGCCGCGCTCGCGCTCTGGGGCGGATGGTTGATCCTCACCGGCGCCGCGTTCTCGCTCGGGCAGGGGATCATCCACGAGTACTACTCCGTCGCGCTCGCGCCCGCGATCGGCGCGATCGTCGGCATCGGCGCGACAACGTTCTGGGCTCGACGGGACAACCCGATCGTCCGGGTGCTGCTCGGCCTCGTCGTCGCGGTCACCGCGCTCTGGAGCTACGTGTTGTTGGATCGCACGCCGACGTGGTTCCCGATGCTGCGTGCTGCGTTGTTGGCGGCCGGTCTCGTCATCGCCCTCGCCGTAGTGATCGCGCCGACGTTGCGCGGAAAGTTCGCCGTCGTGCTCGCGCTCGCGGCGATCGGGCTCGGCCTGGCCGCGCCCACGGCGTACACCTTGTCGACGGTCGCGCAGCCCCACAGTGGTTCGCTTCCGACGGCCGGTCCCGCCGGCGCCGCGGCCGGTCGCGGAGGACCGGGAGGTGCGCGCCGATTCGGCGGTGGCGCTCCTCCCGCAGGTGCGGGAGCCAATCCCGGCGCGTTCACACCCGGAGCCGGCGGCAACCTCGGTGGAGCGCCCGCGTTCGGGGGCGGGTTCGCCGGCGCGGGCACGGACGGCGGCCGTCCGAACGGCGGTGGGCTCGGCGGTCTGCTCAACGGATCGACGCCGAGTGCCGCGATCACCACGTTGTTCCAACAGAGCACCGGCTTTCGTTGGACCGCGGCCGCCATCGGCGCCGACAACGCGGCCGGCTACCAGCTCGCCTCGGGCAAGGCCGTCATGGCGATCGGCGGCTTCAACGGCACCGACCCGGCGCCGACCCTCGCCCAGTTCGAGCAGTACGTCCGGACCGGCCAGATCCACTACTTCATCGCGTCGGGCCGGGGCGGCGGCCCGGGTGGCGGCTCTGCGGGCACGTCGAGTGCGATCACTCAGTGGGTCGAGCAGAACTTCACCGCTCGGACCGTCGGCGGCACCACGATCTACGACTTGAGCCCCACACCCTCGGCCTGAGTGACGCCCCGACCGGCATCACCGGGGGCCTGAGCCGAGGAGGGGCCGGGTACCCTGCTCCCGTGGCCGACCAGGCAACGTTCGCAGAACAGGCAATGCCCTACATGTCGGCGCTCTACGCAGCCGCGCTGCGCATGACGCGCAATCCGAGCGACGCCGAGGATCTCGTCCAGGAAACGTTCCTCCGCGCCTACCGCGGATTCGGTGGTTTCCACGAGGGCACGAACCTCAAGGCGTGGCTCTACAAGATCCTCACCAACACGTTCATCAATCAGTACCGCGCGAAGAAGCGCCGGCCCGACCAGGTCGACCTCGACGACGTCGAGGACTTCTACATCTTCCGCAGGCTCGGCGGTCTCGAAGCCGCCGAGGCCACGCGTACGCCCGAGGCCGAAGTGTTGGAAGGCATTCCCGACTCCGAGGTGAAAGAGGCGCTCGAGTCCATCCCGGAGCAGTTCCGGATGGCTGTCATCCTCGCCGACGTCGAGGGGTTCTCCTACAAGGAGATCGCCGACATCCTCGACGTACCGATCGGCACCGTGATGAGTCGTATCCACCGCGGGCGACGCGCGCTGCAGAAGAAGCTCTGGGACTACGCCGAGCGCAACAACCTTCGTC
>JAUZEI010000277.1 GCA_030839105.1 Actinomycetota bacterium | reverse complement strand
GCTCGCACCCGTCGTCGAGCAGTACCGGGCAATCCGGCCCGCGGGACGCTTCGACGGCTGGCTCCCGAACCCCGGGCGCGCCCGCGTCGCATTCGCGTAACGTCCCGCCGATGACCAGCATGCTCGGTACGTTCGTTCTGCGCTTCGACCTGCGCGCTCCGGCTTTCGGAGCACCCGTCGCCGACCTGTACGCGGCCGCGCTCGACATGGCGGCCTGGAGCGAGGACAACGGCTTCACGGCCGTAGCGGTCTCCGAGCACCACGCGACCGGCGACGGCTATCTGCCGTCGCCCATCGTGTTCGCGTCGGCGATCGCGGCGCGTACGAAGCAGATCGCCATCAGTGTCGCGGCGCTGCTTGTCCCGCTGTACGACCCGGTCAAGCTCGCCGAGGACATCGTCGTGCTCGATCACGTGAGTCGCGGTCGGGTTTCGTACGTCGCCGGCATTGGCTACCGCCCGGTCGAGTACGAGTCGCTCGGGCGGGAGTTCGGTACGCGGGCGCGCGATATCGAGACCGCCATCTCGTTGCTACGCCGGGCGTGGAAGGGCGAACCGTTCGAGCACGAGGGACGCACCGTGCACGTGTTGCCGACGCCGTACTCGCAGCCCCATCCGTTGCTCTGTTACGGCGGTGGCACGCGCGCGGCCGCGCGCCGTGCGGCTCGCCTCGACATGCCGTTCTTTCCGCAACTCCGCTCTCAGGTTCTGATCGACGAGTACGAGCGGGAGCGGGAACGCCTGGGCCTGGCGCCGGGTTTCGTCATCAGCCCGGGCACGGGGCCGTTGAACGTATTCGTGTCGGAGGACCCGGACCGCACGTGGTCTCGGATCGGCGAGCACCTCCTGCACGATGCCCGGAGCTACGCACAATGGCAGGTCGACGCTGGCTTGGAGTCTGTCGCCCTCGACACCGCGACGACGGTCGACGAGCTCCGCCGGAACGACGTGTACACCGTTGTGACGCCCGACGACTGTGTCGCACTGATCCGTGAACACGGCTCGCTCGCACTGCACCCACTGTGTGGCGGGATCGCGCCCGCGATTGCATGGGAGTCGCTCGAGCTGGTCGCGGGCAAGGTGCAACCCCAACTCCGCGTCTGACCGACCGGAAGTAGGGGTGGCCGTGCGGCGTCGGGGTCGGCGCGCATACCCTCACGCGATGCGGCGAGCGCTCTTCGGGCTCGAATACAAATGGATCGTCGCGATCGTCTTCGTGTGCGGAATGTTCATGGACATCATGGACACGACGATCGTGTTCGTCGCCACGCCCGCGTTGGCGCGCGAGTTCCACGCGACTCAGTCGTCGATCGAGTGGGTCGTGCTCGGCTACCTGTTGTCGCTCGCGATCTGGATTCCGGCCTCGGGCTGGATCGGCGATCGCATCGGCACGAAGAAGGTCTTTCTGTTCGCGCTCGCGATGTTCACGCTTGCATCCGCGTTGTGTGGCCAGGCGCACAGCCTGAACGAACTCGTCGCGTTCCGAGTCCTGCAGGGCGTGGGCGGCGGGATGTTGACGCCGGTCGGCACCGCGATGCTGTTCCGGGCGTTCCCGCCCGTCGAACGGGCCAAAGCGTCGACGGTGTTGATCATCCCGACCGTGCTCGCGCCGGCGATCGGACCAATCGTCGGAGGCTGGCTGGTCACCGATGTCTCGTGGCGCTGGATCTTCTACGTCAACCTCCCGGTCGGGGTCGTCGGTTTCGTGCTCGGCGCACTCTTCCTTCGCGAACATCGGGAGGGGACCGCCGGACCGTTCGACCTCGGCGGGTTCGTACTGTCGGGTGCAGGCCTCGCGCTCGTCCTCTACGCATTGTCGGAGGGCCCGCTGAGGGGTTGGCGTTCGGTGACGGTGATCTCGACGGGCGCGGTCGGCGTTCTGCTGTTCGTGCTGCTGGTGGTGGTCGAGTCGCGCGTCGAGCATCCCATGCTGGCGCTGCGTCTCTATCGAGAGCGCATGTTCCGCAACGCGAACATCGTGCTCACACTCGTCTACGGAAGCTTCGCGGGCGTGCTGTACATCCTGCCGCTGTTCCTCCAGGAGCTGCGCGGTCTGAGCGCGTTGCAGTCGGGCCTGACGACCTTTCCCCAAGCCATCGGCGTCATCGTCTCCAGCCAACTCGTCGGGCGCCTGTATCACCGCGTCGGACCTCGCCGGCTCATCTTCTGGGGCATGGTGAGCATGTCGGCCGTCACGATGCTGCTTGCTTTCGTCGGGTTGCACACCGACCTGTGGTGGCTCCGGCTGATCATGTTCGGCCGCGGCATCTGTATGGCGTTCGCGTTCGTGCCGTTGCAGGCTGCGACCTACGCGAACATCACGCCCGAGGACACAGGACGCGCGTCCGCGATCTACTCGACGCAGCGCCAGGTTGCGGCCGCGTTGGGTGTCGGCACACTGTTGACCGTGCTGTTGTCGGGCTCGAAGGTCGCGAGCAGCCCGTCGCTCTCGGCGTACCGCACGACGTTCTTCGTCGGCGCGTGTCTCGTCGTGGTCGCGGCGCTTACCAGCCTCTTGATCCGCGACGAGGACGCGGCGTCGACGATGGAGGGGCACGGCGCGCCAGCCGGCACCGAGCGGTTGGCCGTCGCGGGCGACTGAGTCGACTCGGCCGACCCGGCGGTGTCGGTGGGCTCGCCGGTCAGGGCTCGTTGAGCCAGCGGTGCACGGGATCTTCGTGCATCGCGAGTTGGCGCGGGTCTCCGACCAACGCCCAGAGGTAGTAGAGGCGGTAGCCGGGCGCCGCGCACACAGGGTGGTAGCCCCGCGGAATGCCAACGATGCTCCCGTGCTTCACGAACACCGCTTCGGCCTCACCACCGGCCTCGTACAGACCCTGGAACCCGAACCCTTCGGGGCGGTCGAAGCGGTAGTAGTACACCTCCTCGAGCGCCGGCTCCCCGTCGCGACCGTCGTGCTTGTGGGGCGGGAACGACGACCATTGTCCCGGCTCGTTGAACGTCTCGCCGACGAGCAGGCGGCGCGCCGGAACGGCGTCGGCGATCACATCGTGCACGGCGCGCTGCCAGCCCGGCTTTCCCCGAGCCTGCACGATGACATCGTCGGGTTGCACGATCGTCGCGTCGTCGGTCGAGGTCAGGTTGTAACCGAGTGTCGACACGATCGCGATCTCCACGTCTCCGACCGCGTCGACGGTGATCTCCGCATCGGGCGGTAGGTACACCGCCGACGCGCGCTGGTCGAACACCGAGGTGCGCTTGGCGAATTCGCCGTCGAACGCGACTTCGCCCTCGAGCAGAACGATCGCCGCTTCCTGACCGGGCGGCGCGTTCACGATGCGATCCTCGCCGGCGCTCATCGCAAGGACGACGAGCTGGACGTGCTCGCCGCGATAGCCGGCATCGGTCACGGCGCGTTCTCCAGGTAGCGGCTGAGCACCGCAGTGGAGACGTCGCGGTGGCCCGCGATCTCGAGTTGCGCGAACGCGCTGATCGCCTGCTCGTGCGCGACGAGCGCGACGAGCGCCGGATCGTGCGGGTTGGCGGCGACCTCGCGCAACCGGACGAAGTTGGCGAGGAACGGGACGAGACCGTCGGACAACGCCTTCAGGAACCCGTCCCAGCTGCCGCCCAACGCGCCGAGCTCGACCCCCCGGCGGCGCGGCTCGTCGTCGTCGCCGATGTCGATGCCGGCCGCGTCGACGAGCGGGCGTAGCGCGGCCGCGGTGCGGCCTTCGATCGTCGCCAGGAGCTCCAACGCGTCCCGGTGTTCGCGCCACTCGTCCCGGGCCGCCATTTCCGAGAAGATTGCGCGGCCGAACAGCTCGCCTTCGTACGCCTCGAGCAGGAGCTCGGCGTACATGCTCGGGTTCTCGGCGTCGTTCACGGTCGGACTCCGATCGCGTGCGGGTTGCCGGGTCGTGGCAGCGGATGGCGGAAGAGCGCGGCCGCGTTCTCGTGACTGATCTTGGCGATCTCGTCGGGCGGCAGGCCCCCGAACACATCGGCGAACACCTGCTGGGTATCGGGCCACGTGCCGTCGCCGTGCGGGTAGTCGGATTCGAAGGTGATGTGGTCGATCCCCACGGTGTGGCGCGTGCTCAGGGTCGACGGATCGTCGATCGTCGAGAACCAGAAGTTGCGGTGCAACACCTCGGCTGGGCGCAGCTTGCCCGGAAAGTATTCGCCGTAGCCCGAACGCTCGACGATGTTCTCGAGCCGATCGTGCAGCATCGCGACCCAACCGATGCCGCCCTCGCTCATGGCGATCTTCAACTCGGGGATGCGGACGGCGTAGCCCGACCACAGCCACTCGGCGCACGCCGTTAGCGATTGCTGACCGAACAGCGTGGC
>JAUZEI010000250.1 GCA_030839105.1 Actinomycetota bacterium | reverse complement strand
CTCGGCGAGCGAGAGAGCGTGATGCTGCGCACGCACACGTCGCCGGTGCAGGTGCGCACGATGGAGTCGCAGCCCCCGCCGATCTACGTGGTCGCGCCGGGCCGGGCCTTCCGGCGTGACACGCTCGACGCCCGTCACTCGCCGGTGTTCCACCAGATCGAAGGTCTCGCCGTCGACGAGGGGATCACGCTCGGCGACCTGCTCGGCACCATCGAGGCGTTCATCCACGCGCTGTTCGGCTCCGACATCAAAGCTCGCTTCCTCCCGTCGTTCTTCCCGTTCACGGAGCCGTCGGTCGAGTTCGCGATGTCGTGCGTGTTCTGTCGTGGCGAGGGCTGCACCGTGTGCTCGCGGACCGGTTGGGTCGAGCTCGGCGGCGCCGGGATGGTCGATCCCAACGTGTTCCAGGCCGTGGGCATCGACCCCGAGAAGTACACGGGCTTCGCGTTCGGTTTCGGCATCGACCGACTCGTTCAACTCCTGTACGGCGTCGACCACATCAAGAACCTGTGGGACGGCGACGTGCGTTTCGCCCGCCAGTTCTGAGGTTCGGTCTTGCGCGCACCGCTGTCATGGATTCGTGAATTCACGCCGCTCGAAGGCATCGGGGTCGAGGCGATCGCCGACGCGCTGAACCAGCTCGGTCTCGAAGTCGAGGGCATCGACGAGCCCGGACGCGATGTGAACGGCGTCGTCGCGGCGCGCATCCTCGACGTGGTGCCGCATCCCGACGCGGATCGGATCCGGCTCGCCGACGTCGATTTCGGCGACGGTCAGCTACGGGTCGTCTGTGGTGCGCCCGATATCGAAGCGGGGATGGTCGTTCCGTTCGCGCGCGTCGGCGCAGTACTGCCCGGAGACTTCAAGATCGAACGACGCAAGATCCGCGGTGTCGTGTCCGAAGGCATGCTGTGCTCGGCGCGCGAGCTCGGGCTCGGCGATGACCACGACGGCATCCTCTCGCTGCCCGCGGACGCGGCCCTCGGCACCGACGTCCGCGAGATCCTCGGCCTCGACGACGCCGTGTTCGATCTCTCCATCACACCGAACCGGCCCGACGCGATGGGGATCGTCGGTGTCGCGCGGGAGTTGGCTGCGCACTTCGGTTCGTCCTTCTCGGTGGACGAGCACGAACCGAAGCCGCTCCTCGACGAGGTCACGGGGGCGCATGTCCTCGTCGAGGCTCCGGACTGTTGCCCGCGTTTCGTCGCGCTCGCGGCGCGGGTCGTCATGGGTGAGTCGCCCGAGTGGATGCGCCGACGAATCGTGCTCGCAGGGATGCGCCCGATCAGCAACGTCGTTGATGTCACGAACTACGTGATGCTCGAACGCGGCCGGCCCCTCCACGCGTACGACCTCGCCAAGTTGCCCGGGCGCGGCATTGTCGTGCGACTCGCCGCCGACGGCGAGAAGCTGACCACGCTCGACGGCGTCGAACGCACGCTGTCGAGCGCCGACCTCCTTATCTGTGACGGCGACCGCAACCCGCAGGGCATCGCCGGGATCATGGGCGGCGCCGCGGCCGAGGTCTCGGACACGACCACCGAGATCCTGCTCGAGTCGGCGTACTTCGAGCCGAGCGGTATCGCCCTCACCTCGAAGCGTCTCGGTCTGCGGTCCGAGGCGAGCGCGCGTTTCGAACGGGGCGTCGATCCGAACAACGCCGGAACCGGTGCGGCGCGGGCGATGGAACTGCTGGTCGAGGTCGCGGGCGCGGTTCCCGCGGTCGGTGCGATCGACGTTTATCCGAAGCCCATCGGGCGAAAGCGCATCACGGTCCGCACCGAGCGTGTCAACGCGTTGCTCGGCACCTCCCTGTCACGCGACGAGATCGCCGCCTACCTCACGCCGCTCGACATAACGCTCGACGGTTCCGAGGCATCGGTACCCACCTTCCGTCCCGACCTCGAGCGCGAGATCGACCTCGTCGAAGAGGTCGCACGCCGCGTCGGACTCGACAACATCGTGCGCACGGTGCCGTCGAGCCCTGCGAAGATCGGCGGTCTGAGTTCCCGCCAGCGCGACCGGCGGGCGCTGGCGGACGTGCTCGTCGGCGCAGGCTATGACGAGGTCTACACACTTCCATTGCTGGCCCCGGCCGACCTCGCGAGCGCCGGTCTCGAGACCGATGGCCTCATCGAAGTCGAGAACCCGTTGCGCGCCGAGGAGTCGATCCTGCGGCCGGCCCTCCTACCCGGTCTGTTGCGCTCGGTGGCGTACAACGCCGCGCACGGCACGCTCGATGTCGCCTTGTTCGAGAGTGGAACCGTCTTCGGCCCACCCCGCGCCGGCGAGTCGCTGCCGGCCGAACGCCACGCTGTCGCCTTCGCTCGGGCTCGTCACGCTCGCCGCGCGCCTCACGAACCCGACCGCGATGTCGACGTCTACGACGCGACCGCCGTGCTGAACGCCATCGCACAGGAGCTCCGGATCACCGACATCCGACTCGACGCGGCCGCGGTCGCGGGCTTTCACCCCACGCGGGCGGCGCGGATACTTGTCGACGGCCGCGAGGTCGGCGCGATCGGTGAGGTAGCCGCGGCCGTCGCCGACGCGCTGTCGCTGGCCGGTCCAATCGTCGCGTGCGAGATCGACGTCGGCGCCGTGCTCGAGAGCGCGCGGACCGACCGCATGTCGAGCCCCGTATCCCGCTTTCCGGCGTCCACCGTCGACCTCGCCTTCGTCGTCGACGATCGGATCCCGGCGGCCGCGCTGCAGGAGACGCTCGCGGCGGCCGGCGGCGAGCTCCTCGAGAACGTGGCCTTGTTCGACGTCTTCCGCTCGGACGCGCTGGGTGCGGGCAAAGTGAGCCTCGCGTTCTCGCTGCGGTTCCGCGCGCTCGATCGGACGCTCACCGATGAAGAGGTGAGCGCGCTCCGGCAGAAGTGCATCGACGCGGTCGTGTCCGCGCACGGTGCCGAGCTCCGTAGCTGAGCCCGAGACGTGTTCACCCACCGGATCCGCGTTCGGTACGCGGAGATAGACGGCCAGGGCGTGGTCTTCAACGCGCACTGGCTGACCTACTTCGACGACACCTGTACGCGGTTCATGGAGACGCTCGGCTTCGGTCCGGAGTTCTGGACGGTCGAGTTCGACGTCATGCTCGTGCGCGCCGAGTTGCAGTGGACGGGCTCGGCCCGTTTCGACGAGTGGGTCGATGTCGCGGTCGCGCCCGTCCGGCTCGGGACCACATCGTTCGATCTGCGCTACCAGGCGAGCGTCGCCGGCCGGCCCACCTGCGACGCGACGATCACCTACGTGGCTGTCGAACCCGGCCACAACACCTCGATCGAGATCCCCGCCAAGGTCCGCGCCGCCCTCCAAGCCCAGATCCCCTGACCCGTACGTGGCGCCCGAAATCCTGCCAACAGTTGGCAGGGGGCGCGTCAGGCCGGTTCCGACGAACAGCGCGCCGTGCCCACGACCGCAGTGCGCGTACTCGCCGTGTTCACGACTTCGAACGTCGCCGTGTCAGCATCGATGTCGACGGCGGCCTCCACCGACTCGCCGGCCAGGACCGTGCCGACGAAACGCATCTCGATCTCGCCGTGCGCGAGAAAATCGTCGCCCCACGCGTCGAGTAATGCCCCGTATGCGGGACCGGCCGCCTGCACGCCCTGGGCGACCAGCCCCGGCAGCTTGAGATCCGCCGAAAGCACGGGGTCGGAGTGGAAGTTCCCGCGCCTCGAGTACGCCCGCACCAGGTCCGCGGTGATCTCGAGTGCACGGGTGACATGTTCGGTCACGATGCGAACCCCACCGTCGCCGCGGGCGTGAACGAGACCTCGGAGCTCCACACGGCCTCGTCCGGCCGGTCGGCGGTCGCGACCATCGTCTCGACGTCGACGTACGTGCGGCCCCGTTTCTCGTACCGCCGGGAGACCTTGCCCGTCGTGACGAGCTCGACCCCGGCCGCGACCTTCCGGTGGCAGCGCAGGTGTTGGCGGGTCTGGATCATGGCGTCGGGGCACACCCGGCCGAAGCACAGGACCGTGAGATTCGCGGCGATCGGCGGATAGAGCGCGCCCGCCGCCAGCGCCGGGTGGTCGACTCCCGCCGCACGCCAGTACCGCTCGTTCGCGGCCGCCGACACGGTGACCCGGAACGGGCCGAGCTCGGTTCCCGGCGCCATCTCGCCAAATGCCTTCCGTTCCATATGCATCCGCGTGTATTATATGCGCTATGGCGTATCGAGCAGCCGTGGTCGGGGCTTCAGGCTATACGGGGGTCGAGGCGCTCCGACTGCTGGCCGGTCATCCCGAGATCGAGGTGGTGCACGTCACGGCCGCGTCGAACGCCGGGAGCCGCCTCGCCGACCTCTTTCCGTCGCTCACGCCCGCGTACGGCGACACTGTGCTTGCGCCCCTCGACGTCGCCGATCTCCGAGGCCTCGATCTCGTGTTCTGCATGCTCCCGCACGGCGCGAGCCAGGACCTGCTGCCCGGGTTGCTCGACGACGTGTCGCACGTGATCGACCTCGGCGCCGACTTTCGGTTGCCGGCCGAGGTGTACACGCGCTGGTACGGCGAGGCGCACCGCGCGCCGGAGACCGTCGGCCGCTTCGCGTACGGGATGGTCGAGCTCTACCGCGACGACCTCGCCACCCACGACCACGTCGCGGCACCGGGCTGCTATCCCACCGCGGTCAGCCTCGCGTGCGCGCCCCTGCTCGCACTCGATCTCGTCGAGCCGCGCCTCATTGCCGACGCGGTCTCCGGGGTCTCGGGCGCGGGCCGCGGGTTGAAGACGGCGAGCCTGTTCTCGGAGGCGAACGAGAACGTCTCCGCCTACGGGTTGCTCACGCACCGCCACACCGCGGAGATGGAGCAGGCGCTGTCGAAAGTCGCATGTCGACCCG
>JAUZEI010000628.1 GCA_030839105.1 Actinomycetota bacterium | reverse complement strand
CGATCGCCCTCGACGCGGCCCCCGGGCCCGCTCGCGGTGCCCACACGTTGGAGGAGGCGGACAAATACTACGGCGATACGACGCAGGTGTATTTCGACAACTGGAAACGACTCGCCGCGAAGTCGACCGCGAGCGCACTCACCTACTTGTCGGCGGTGGTGACGGACGAGCGCTCGGTCGTCGCGTACAACACCGCCGCCGGTCCGGGCGCTACGACCTTCGACTCGAACGCGCCGCGTCCCAACCTGCCCCTCGTCGCGATCTATCCGAAGGATGCGACCATCGAGAGCGACGAGCCGATGATCGCCCTCGACGCACCGTGGGTGTCGCCCCCGGCGCGCGCCGGCGTGCGCCTCTTCACGAAGTTCGTGCTCCAACGCGCGACCCAGACCAAGATCGCGGCCGCCGGATTCCGCCCCGCGCTCGGCGCGGTGAACCCGAAAGTCCTGGACACGCGCAACGGTGTCGACCCTGAGGGGCGCAGTACGTCGGTCGCGCCCGCGTCACCCCTTGCGATCGAACAGGCGCTGGCGCACTGGCAGTCGAATCGGCACCGGGCCCGGGTCCTGGTGCTCTTCGACGTCTCCGATTCGATGGGCGACGCCGCCGATCCCGCGTTCCCCCATGGCCCCACGAAGATGGCGCGGGCCCGGATCGCGATGTCGAATGCGATCGATCAGCTCGCTCCCGACGACGAGATCGGCCTGCGGATCTTCTCGACGAGCCTCGACGGCGGCCACAACTGGCGCGATGTCGTGGCCACCGGAACGGTCGCATCGCGCCGGCACGTACTCGACACCGCGATCGCGTCGTTGCGGCCGCACCAGGGCTCACCCCTCTATGCCGCAACCCGCGCCGCATTCGACGAGGTCGCGCGGCACGCCGACCCGCGCCGCATCGACGCGGTGCTCGTCCTCACCGACGGCTACAACGAGGACGACCACGACACCAACGTCACGGCGCTGATCGCCCATTTGGCCGCGAACACCCACGTGCGCGTCTTCACGGTCGCCTACAGCAACGATGCCGACCAGACGACTCTGCGCAAGTTCGCGCAGGCGACCAATGCCGGAACGTTCGACGCCCGCGACACCCGCGACCTCGCCGAGGTTCTCCCGCGCGCGTTCGCGAGCTTCTAGTCGGCCGGCCGGTCGGTCGCGAGTCGAGCCCCTTCCGAAGCCGTGCCCTCCGAATCCGGACTGTTCGAAGCGGGGGCCGCGGACTCGCGGTACACGTCGGGCTCGACGAAGATGAGCGTCGCCCGCGGTTCCGCGGTGCGGATCTCGACCTCCAGCGCGTCGATCGTCGTGGCGAGCTCGGCGACAGTGAGCGAGAGGTCGAACTCCACCTTCGTCGCGACGACGATCTCGTCGGGGCCGAGGTGTTCGGTCCGGAGATGGATGCAACGCCGCACCGTCGGAAAGTTCTCGATCGTGCGGCGGATGCGCTCGACGACCTCGGGTCGCGCCGACTCGCCCACGAGCAGGCTGCCCATCTCGATGACCAAGACGACGGCGACCGCGATGAGCAGGACACCGATTGCGAGGCTGCCCACGCCGTCCCACCGACCGTTGCCCGTGACGTCGGCGATCACGACGCCCAACAGGGCCAGGACGAGTCCGACGAGTGCTGCGGAATCCTCGAGCAGCACGACCGGCAGGTCGGGGCTCTTGGTGTGACGGATGAACCCCCACCACGACTCGCCCGCGGGCCTGACCTCGTTCGCCTCCGTGATACCGGTGCGGAACGACAGCCCTTCCAACACCATCGAACCGATCAAGACCCCGATCGCCCAGCCCGCGCTCTCGATCCGGTGCGGGTGCGTCAGCTTCTCGACTCCCTCGAACACCGAGAACACACCACCGAGGCTGAAGAGCACGAACGCGACGATGAACGCGTAGAAATATCGGACGGTGCCGTAGCCGAAGGGATGTTGGGCGTCGGCCGGCCGGCGCGATCGCGCCCGACCGAGGAGCAGCAGACCCTGGTTGCCCGTGTCGGCGAGCGAGTGGATCGACTCCGACAGCATGGAGCTCGAGTGCGTCACGATGAACGCCACGAACTTGATCACCGCGATGCCCAGGTTCGCCAGGAACGCGGCGACGATCGCGCGCCGCGACTCGTGTTGGACGGGCCGGGGTGCGCCTTGTTCGTGTGCTTCCGGCTCGGCTCGTTCGGGCGCGGCTCGTTCGGGCTCGGAAGTCATTACTCGATGATCCCGCCCCGGGTCATCGCCTCGACGTCGAGCGCCCGGTCGAGCTGCGCGTCCGTCATGAGCTTGCGGGCCCGGACGACCTGGCGGATCGACTTCCCGGTGCGGTTCGACTCCTTGATCACCGACGCGGCCGCCTCGTACCCGATGAAGGGGTTGAGCGCGGTACCGATCGCAGGTGACGCCTCCGCGTAGCGCGCCAGCATCTCGGTGTTGGCCTCGATACCGAGGATGCACTTCTCTGCGAACACCGCGCACGCGCGGGCGAGCAGGTCGATCGACTCGAGCAGGTTGCGCGCCATCACCGGCACGAACACGTTCAACTCGAAGTTGCCCTGCGATCCGCCGAAGGCGACCGTGGTGTCGTTCCCGATCACCTGCGCGCTCACCTGGGTGACGACTTCGGGGATGACCGGATTGACCTTGCCCGGCATGATCGACGACCCGGGCTGGAGATCGGGGATGCGGATCTCGGCGAGTCCGGTCTTCGGCCCGCTCGCCATCCAGCGCAGGTCGTTCGCGATCTTGATCAACGACACCGCGAGTACGCGCAACTGACCGCTCGTCTCCACGAGCGCGTCGCGTGCTCCCTGCGCGGCGAAGTGGTCCTTCGCCTCCGTGAGCGGGAGCCCGGTACGAGCGGCGAGGCGCGCGATCACCTTGCGGGCGAATCCCTTCGGCGCGTTGATGCCCGTGCCGACGGCAGTGCCGCCGAGGGGCAGAGAGCACAGGCGCGGCATCGTGTCCCGGATGCGATCGGCATCCGCTTCGATCTGCGCCGCGTAGCCACCGAATTCCTGGCCGAGCGTCACGGGCGTCGCATCCATCAGGTGGGTGCGACCGCTCTTCACCTCGTGCGCGAACTCGCGCTGCTTCTTCCGCAGGCCCTTGGCGAGCTTCTGCATCGCCGGTAGGAGAGTGTCGGTGATCGCGATGGCGGCTGCGAGATGCACCGCCGACGGGAAGACGTCGTTCGACGACTGCGACATGTTCACGTGGTCGTTCTGGTGCACGGGCGCGCCGAGGCGTTCGGTCGCGAGCCGGGCGATGACCTCGTTCGCGTTCATGTTCGACGACGTTCCGGATCCGGTCTGGAAGACGTCGATCGGGAACTGCGCGTCGTGCTCCCCCGTCACCACTTCTTCGGCGGCCGCGGCGATCGCGTCCTTCTTCGGCCGGTCGAGCGCATTGACCCGGGCCGCCTCGGCCTTGATCAGCGCGAGCGCACGCACGAGCGCGCCGTGGATCGGGC
>JAUZEI010000222.1 GCA_030839105.1 Actinomycetota bacterium | reverse complement strand
CAGGAACCCGAAGCCGGCCGAGCCGATCGCTTCGGCGTCGGGCAACCAGGTGACGAGCCACGGCCCGTGTTGTCCGGCGCGTCGGAGCCGGTTCAGCGCGTCGGCCGTCGGTCCGATCACCGCGCCGAGCGAATTGTTGAGCCGGGGCGTCTGCACCGTCACGTCCGAGGCCTGGAACGCGAACACGACGCTCACGACAACGGTCAGCGCGGCGAGGGCCGTCCGCGTCGTCTTCGTGACATTGGCGAAGGCAGGATCGTCCGGGCCGACGTACGCCCGGGCGAGCTCGAACGCGGCCCAACCGATCGCGAACAGGATGAGGGCCACGAGTGCCCAGGCCCACAACAACAGGTAGAACCACACCGTCCCGAAGATGCGCGCCGACGAGACCAACCCGAGCGCGAGCGCCGCGACGAGCACGCCGTCGAGCAACAGCAGTGCGCGTACGCGCCGGCGCCACGCGACGACGATCGACGCCGCGAACGCGACCAGGAGCAGTGCACCCGGTATCCGTGAGCCCACGACCTCGAGCGCGCCGCCGTCGTGCACGAGCGTACGGGTGAGCAGCTTCCACGGATCGAGCTGCGCCAACAACACGCCGAAGCCGCGACTGAACCCGATGGTCGCGTCGGGTGGATGACTGAAGTAGTCGCGGATGATGCCGAGGTTTCCGGGCGAGTGCGCGAACTGATCGATGACCGGCGGGATCCACAACACGATGCCGACAACCGCGCTGATCGCCCCCCATCGCCAGAGGTCGCGCCGGGCCCCGGCAACCCCTCGGCTCCGGTACGCCGACCGGGTGAGCACCACGACCGCGAGCACGGCCAGGCCGCCGATCAGTCCGAGGTAGGAGATGTGCGTCTGCATGCAGAGCGAACCCGCGACCACGACGACGGGCAGCAGCGCGAGGTCGTCGGCGATCACGGACCAAACCGCGAGGATGAACACGAACCACCAGAGCACCGGCAGGTACGGATTCCACGGAAGAGTCAGGAGGAACGCGCCGTACGCGCGTGTCAACAGCGCGAGCACCAGCGCGACCGCGAGGAGCAGCGAGCGGCCGCCTCGGCGCAACGCGATCCAGAGCGCGAGACCCATCGCGACGACGTCGAGGACGACGGTCGACGCGAAGAGGCCGTAGGACGTGCCGCCGAAGAGCCGCCATACGGGCCACAGCGCGTAGAAGCTGAGCGGTCCCGGATGGCTTCCGCCATTCGGACCGAACGGACCGATGCGCCCGGCGAGGCCGATGAGGGGCGGGTGCCCGGTCGAGATGTCGCGCACGCGTATCTCGGTCTGCGCCATATCGAGCAACGGGAACCAACGCGGGTGCCGCAGTTGGACGAGGGCGACGACGAGCGGGAACGCGAGGACCGCCAGTAGCGCGGCGAGCAGCAACGCGTTCCCGCGACTCCGGCGCCGCTCCGAAGTCGGGCGTCCCGCAGACCGTCCCGCAGACCGTGTCGTGCGTGTCGGATCGACCGCCTCGGCCGGAGCATCGACCACGGGGTCGACTTCGAGTGCGGGATCCACGGACCCGGAAGTATACGGCCGACCCTTCACGAGTGGTGTGTCATGGAAGTGCCTTCAACGCGCGCACCAGACCCGGTCGAACCGGCGATTGATGATGCGAGCGGACCGTTCCGCCCGAATCGCTGCGGTGGGCGACGAACCACTCGTACGACTCGATGACCATCGACGCGTTCGAGTGTCGTGGCTCCCAACCGAGCTCGGTGCGCGCCTTCGTGACGTCGAAGAACAGCGACTCGCTGTAGAGCAGCCAGTGGTACGGCGCGAACGGAGCCAGACCGAGCGCGGCGAGCGCCTGCATCGTGAGGCGGGCGGGGGCGACCGGGAGCGAGCGCACGCGGGAGCCGGTCTGCGCGTGCTCCACGAGAGCCTGCAGCGTCTCGCGCATCGTGCCGAACTCGAGCGCGCCGACGTTGTACACCGACGGTCCCGCACGATCGCCCGCCCGCAGACACGCGTCGGCGAGATCGTTCGCGTGCACGAGCTGATATCGATTGTCGCCGGGACCGAGGACGAACACCGGCGCGCCGTCGGCGACGAAGTCGAACAGCAATGCGATCACGCCGAGCCGACCGTGACCGAGCACGGTGCGGGGTCGGACGATGGTGACGTCGAGACCGCCGCCGACCGCGTCGTGACAGAGCAGCTCGGCGCGCAGCTTGGCTCGACCGTACGCCTCGAGCGGACGGCACGGTGAGTCCTCCGTCACCGGATTGTGCTCCGGGATGCCGAACACCGCGCTCGACGAGGTGTGCACGATCTTCGCGACCCGCGCATCGCGCGCCGCGACCAGAACGTTCGCAGTGCCGCCGACGTTCACCTCGTCGAACAACGCCCGGTCCTTCGCCAGCGGCACCTGCGCGACGTTGTGGAACACCACGTCGATGCCTTCGCATGCACCACGCACGGCCGCGCGATCGCGCACGTCACCCGCGACGAACTCGGCAGCCGCGAGTGACGGCCCCGGCGGGTTCAGGTCGAAGATCCGGACCGCATCGCCACGGGCGAGCGCCTGCTCGGCCACCACGGTGCCGAAGTATCCACTCCCCCCGGTCACCAGGATCGAACGCGCCATCAGAGCTGGTCACCGCGCGCGAGGCACCACCGGATGCTCGCCCGCATGCCGTCGAGCAACGACACCGTCGGCTCGTAACCCAGCTCCTTGCGCGCCCGCGAGATGTCGCACGCGATCGTGTCCTTCAACTCACCGAGGACGTGCAGAACCTGCACATAGCGGCCGGTGGCCTGGGCGGCGGCGTCGAGCTTCTCCGCGACGATTGCCGCGACGCGCGGCACCGGCACCGGCCGGCGCTTGGAGACGGAGAGCCCCTCGGCCTCGAGCGCATCGCGCACGGTACGGAGTACGTCGCGCAACG
>JAUZEI010000154.1 GCA_030839105.1 Actinomycetota bacterium | reverse complement strand
GGCCCTGGTCGTCGGTCTCCGCTGTGGTCACGATCGTCACGTTCATGCCGCGAACGCTGTCGATCTTGTCGTAGTCGATCTCGGGAAACACGAGCTGTTCGGTGAGACCGAACGTGTAGTTCCCGTGTCCGTCGAACTGCTTGGGCGGCATGCCCCGGAAGTCGCGGATGCGGGGGATGGCGAGACTCACCAGCCGGTCGTAGAACTCCCACATCCGATCGCCGCGCAACGTCACCTTGGCGCCGATCTCGTTGCCTTCGCGAAGCTTGAAGCTCGCGATCGACTTCTTGGCCTTCGTCACGAGCGGTTTCTGCCCCGTGATGATCGTGAGGTCGGTGACCGCGCCGTCGAGCAGCGAACGCTGCTGCGTGGCGCGACCGACACCCATGTTCACGACGATCTTCACCGGCTGCGGGACCTGCATGACGTTGCTCAGGTCGAGTTCGGACTGGAGCTGCTTCTTCAACTCGCTCTCGAAGCGCTGCTTGAGACGCGGCGACTCGGCAGTGGTGGTGGCGGCCATCAGATGTCGCCTCCGCATTTGCGACACGTCCGGTGCTTCACGCCCACGTCGTCGAAGCGGTAGCCGATGCGGGTCGCCCCGCACTCCTTGCACCACAACGCCACGTTCGAGACGTGGATCGGCATCTCCTTGTCGATGATGCCGCCCTGCATCACTTGGCCCTGGGGCTTCGTGTGGCGCTTCACCATGTTCACGCCGTCGACGATCACCTTGTCGGTCTCGTTGATGACACGCGTGATCGTGCCGCGCCGGCCGACGTCCTTACCCGAGAGCACGACGACGTCGTCACCCTTCCGTACCTTCATGACTCTTCCTTGGGCATCGTTACAACACCTCCGGCGCGAGCGAGACGATCCGCATGAAGCGGCGGTCCCGCAGCTCGCGCCCGACCGGACCGAAGATGCGCGTGCCTCGCGGCTGCATCTGGTCGTTGATCAACACTGCGGCGTTCTCGTCGAAACGGATGTAGCTACCGTCCGGACGGCGCTTCTCCTTCTTGGTGCGGACGACGACGCACTTGACGACGTCACCCTTTTTCACCGACGCACCCGGAACGGCGTCCTTGACCGTTGCGACGAAGACGTCGCCGATGCTCGCGTAGCGCCGGCGTGTACCGCCGAGCACCTTGATGCAGAGCACCTCGCGAGCACCCGAGTTGTCGGCGACCTTGAGTCGCGACTCCTGTTGGATCATCGGGCGCGCTCCAGGACTTCCACGATCCGCCAGCGCTTGTTCTTCGAGAGCCGGCGCGTCTCGGCGACGCGCACCCGGTCGCCCTCGCGCACGTCGTTCGTCTCGTCGTGGGCGTAGAGCCGCTTCGTGCGCTGCATCGTCTTCTGGTAGCGGCGGTGCCGAACCCGGTCGACGACCGCGACCACCACGGTCTTGTCCATCTTCGTGGACACCGCGATGCCCTCCCGCACCTTGCGGGAGTTGGCGCGCTTCTCGTTGTCGTCGTTCGTGATTTCGTCGGCCATCAGGCCTCCTGCCGATCTGCCTCGTGCGCCCGGATCTCGCGCTCACGCATCAGCGTGTGGATGCGCGCGATCTCGCGCTTGTAGTTCGTGATCTCCGTGGGACTGTCGAGCTGGCCGGTCGCAAGATCGAGACGGCGCTTCCACAGCTCCTGCTTCGCTTCCGAGAGACGGTCGACGAGCGTCTCGTCGGTCAGCTCTCGCAACTCGTTCGCCTTCGTCATCGCTACACCTCTTCCTCACGCACGATGAAGCGCGCACGAAGCGGAAGCTTGTGGATCGCGAGGCGCATCGCTTCGCGGGCGACGGGTTCGGGAACACCCGAGAGCTCGAACAACACACGACCGGGCTTCACGACCGCGACCCACTTCTCGGGGTTGCCCTTGCCCGAACCCATGCGGGTCTCGGCCGGCTTCTGCGTGATCGGCTTGTCGGGAAAGACGTTGATCCAGACCTTGCCGCCGCGCTTGATGTGGCGTGTCATCGCGATACGAGCTGCCTCGATCTGTCGGTTCGTCAACCAGCCGGGCTCCAATGCCTGGATGCCGAACTCGCCGAAGGCAAGGCGCGTTCCACCCTTGGCCATGCCGGTCATGCGGCCTCGTTGCACCTTGCGGTGACGAACCTTGCGGGGCATCAACATCGGGTCGACCTACTCCTCGCCGCCGCGGAAGTGCGGGGTCTCGTGGTGCTCACGCGTCCGGCGCTCGATCTCTTCTTCTTCTGCGAGCAGGCGCTCGAGCTCGGGATCGGCCTCACCCAACAGCGGCTTGGCCGGCGCGTCCTCGGCACCTTCGGCGGTCTCGGCCGTGCCCTCGGTCGTTGCCGCGGTCTCGCCCTCGTCGGCCGGACGGCGACGACCGCCACCGGCGCTCACGACCCGGCGCGCGCCGGGCTGACCCGCGGTCTCGCCGACGGCCATCGCCGCTTCACGTGCGATCTTGTCCTCGACCGCGCTCTTGTACGGCAGGATGTCGCCCTTGTAGATCCAGACCTTCACGCCGATGCGCCCGAAGGTGGTGCGCGCCTCGGCGAGGCCGTAGTCGACGTCGGCGCGCAGCGTGTGAAGCGGCACGCGACCTTCGCGGTACCACTCCTTGCGGCTCATCTCCGCGCCACCTAGGCGTCCGCTGCACTGCACGCGGACGCCGAGTGCGCCCGCCTTCATCGCGGTCTGCACGGCGCGCTTCATCGCGCGGCGGAACGAGACCCGGCCGGTGAGCTGGTCGGCGACACCTTGCGCGAGCAGCATCGCGTCGACCTCGGGCTGCTTGATCTCTTGGATGTTGAACTGGATTTTCGGGTTACCGCTGATCTTGCGC
Source organism: Actinomycetota bacterium (assembly GCA_030839105.1). Taxonomy (GTDB): domain Bacteria; phylum Actinomycetota; class Acidimicrobiia; order IMCC26256; family PALSA-610; genus PALSA-610. The sequence continues at coordinate 183 of JAUZEI010000154.1, read as the reverse complement.
AGGCCCTCGCGCAGGCGCTCGGCCTCGGCGCCGCGTCGGCCGATGACGATGCCCGGGCGGGCGGTGTAGACGTCGATGCGTAGGCGGTCGCCGGTGCGCTCGATCTCGACGCGACTCACCGCGGCGCGCTCGAGCTGCTTGCGCAGGTAATCGCGGATCTTCCAGTCTTCGATCAGGAACTCG
>JAUZEI010000075.1 GCA_030839105.1 Actinomycetota bacterium | reverse complement strand
GTGTCGGTGCGCCGCGGCAGCTGCGCACCGCCGAGTCGTTCCAAGCTCTTCGACTCGCTCGTCAGCGCGCCGTCGCGGGGCCGAACCTCACCGCCGGGCAACCGCACGCCGTACGTCACCGGCGACGCGTTCTCGTTCCATGTCACCACGGTCCAACCGCCGCCGTCCGCAGAAAACGCCAGCGCGTGCACGCCCTTCGGCAGGCCCGACACGTCGTGGCGCACCGCGCCGGGTCGCACGTACCGACTGAACTGACCCAGCACGTAGAAGCGCTTCGTCGTGAAGATCTTCGTCACGCCGTCGGTCGCGCCGTGCTGGTCGTAGTAGAGCAACCCGTCGTTGAAGCCTTTCGTATTCACCTTCGTCGGGCACGACGGATCGGCCTTCGGATCGCAACCGAGCACCGGGGACAGGGCCGTCCACCAGTACCACGCGCTGTCGCCCGCGACCGTGAAGTCGCTCTCGATCTGGTCGGCCAGCCAGAAGCCCTGCGTCATCGTCGGGTCGTAGTTCGCGCCGAAGCTCGACGCCACGCCCCCCGATCCCTTGTAACAGCAGATCTCCGTCATCCACGTCGGTTTGTGGAACCGCGCCGCGATCGGCGGGAGCAGCTTGCGCAGCGCGTCGTTGGGAAAGTCGTACGTGTGATGCGCGATCGCCGCGACGTACGAAGCCGTGCCCGGCACCGCGAGCCACTGCGGCGCTTCGTTCGCGAGGATCGCGTCGGCCGTCGTCTCGTCGGCGATGACCTTCGGGTACGGCGCGCGCCGGGCGAGCTCCTGGCCGAGTGCCTGCACAACCGCCGCCCGTTGCGAGACGGGAACCTGCATGCCCTCTTGCCCGCAGTCACCGAACGAGTTGTCGGGCTCGTTCATCGGACTGATGTATTTCAGCGTGATGTGGTCGCCGTCGTGCAACCCGACGACGACGTCGACGAGGTGGTGCGCATACGACGCTTCCGCGCCCGGGATCAGACTGCCGCCGCACGCCTTACCGTTCGTGGTGAAGCTCGGAGGCGCGCTGTTGACGAAGCCGGTCAGGATCGGCACACCCGCGCTGTTCGCGGCATGCAGGAACAACAGTCCGGCCGCGTCGTCGACAAACCCCTTGGGCGCGCGGTCGGGAGTCGTGACGCCCGCGCCCCCGCCGCCGATGTTGTAGCGGTACCCCGACAACGAGATGCCCTGCGCGCCGAACAGCATGTCGCCGACCGCGCGCCGCGCGCTCGGCGGGAAGCTCGCCAGATCGATCGGCCACCAGGCACCCGACGCGCCGAAGCCCTCGATCGTCTGGCGGACGGCCGGACTGACGCTCGCCACGACCAGATTCGCCGGAGTCGGCACCGACGGCGCGGGCGCGGAGACCGTCGACGACGTGGAAACCCCGGGCGTGGTCGTATGTGATGACGACGAGCACGCGGCCGTCGCGGAGGCCGCGGCGACCAGCGCCGCCGCGCACTTCACCACACCGCCGAGAAAACGCATCGCAGGATCATGGCACCTGCGGCCCCGGATCCGGCCACACAGCGCGCGCAAGAGACCTGTCATACGGGGTTCCAAACGACGCCCGTACCTGCCAGGCTGCAAGCCGACCAGCGAAGCTCCATCCCCCCGCACGAGGTGAAGCCGATGGCACGTTCCCCGCTCGGACGTTCGATGTTCGCAGGCGCCCGCCGGACCCGGGCATTCGTCGCCGTCGTCGGCGCGCTCGCCGTCGTGTGCGCGCTGCCGACCGCAGCGTCGGCCTCACCCGGACAGATCGATCCGACCTTCGGTCACTCGAGCAACGGCACGGTCTTTGCCGACTACGGACGCAACGAGACCGTCGTCAAGGTGTTGCACCAGACCGACGGCAAGATCGTGACCGTCGCGAGCGACATCGACCCCGACTTCGCGATGCTCGCCAAGGTGACGCGCTACACCGCGACCGGCTCGCTCGACACAACGTTCGCGAGCGGCGGAGTCTTGACGCTCTCCCTCGTCGGCAACGGTGCCGTATCCGACGCCGTGCTGCAGCCCGACGGCAAGATCGTCCTCGGCGGCACCAACGGTGTGCCGGAGGACTTCTTCGTCACCCGCCTACGCACGAACGGCACGGTCGATCCCACCTTCGTGACCGCGCACCCGACGACGAACTTCGGCGGCGCGAGCGTCGACCAGGCGTTCGGCGTCGCGCTGGGTCCGGCGGGCACGATCGTGCTCGCCGGCCGTTCCGGCCAGAACGTCGCGATCGCGCGCTACACGACGACCGGTGCGCTCGACCCCACCTTCTCCGGCGACGGACTGGTGACGCACGACTTCGGCGGTCAGTCGGAAGCGCAGGACGTTGCGGTGCAAGCCGACGGCCGCATCATCATCACCGGGAGCGAGTCACCGACGGCCGGTTCGCCGCGCATACTCGTCGCCCGATTCACCGCGGTCGGCGGGATCGACGGCACCTACGGGACCGGCGGACGGGTCGCGACCGCGGGCTCGCCGCTGCAATCCGTTCACCGGGTGTTGCTCCAGGCAGGTAAGGCGGTCGTCGCCGGCATCATCGACATCCCGACCGCCGGCATCTCGCGCTACAACGCGAACGGCACGCTCGACACCACGTTCGGGTCGGCCGGCACGGCCCGCGCCCACGTGAACAAGTTCACGCGCCTGTCCGATCTCGTCGCCGACGGATCGGGTCGCTTGATCGGAGTGGGATCAGCCGCGTACTCCGACGACTTCCCTGACGTCCCCAGCTTTGCTGCCATCTTCCGTTACTCGGCGAACGGCGCGCCCGACACGAGCTTCGGCTGCTTCGGGATGACCCTCACCGAGATGCTCGGGAACGGCGCGGGCACCAACTTCAACGCGTCGGTCGGCACGAGCGCGGCCGTCGCCGGCAACGACATCCTTCTCGGCGGGTTCGCGGAGACGTTCAACGGCACCGACTTCCCACCCGCCGACCAATTCGTCGCGCGCTACGACGGGGACGGCCCGCACACCTCGGGCTACGGCCTGTTGCGCGGCGACGGGGGGACGTCCGCGTTCGGAGGCGCGCCCGCGTGCGGCTCGACCGCCGGCCTGCACTTGAACCAGCCGATCGTCGGCATCGCGTACGACAACGCCGCCCCCGGCAACTGGACCGTCGCCTCCGACGGCGGCGTGTTCACCTTCGGCGCCGCCAAGTTCCTCGGATCGATGGGCGGCGTGAAACTGAACCAGCCGATCGTGGGCATGGCCTCGACCCCTGACGGCAAGGGCTACTGGCTCGTCGCCCGCGACGGCGGCATCTTCGCCTTCGGCACCGCACAGTTCTTCGGCTCCATGGGCGGCATCAAACTCAACAAGCCCGTCGTCGGCATGGCCGCCGCCACCGACGGCAAGGGCTACTGGCTCGTCGCCACCGACGGCGGCGTGTTCTCGTTCGGCTCCGCGAAATTCGCAGGCTCGACGGGCAACATCCGACTCAACAAGCCCGTCGTCGGCATCGCCGCCGACCGCGACGGCAAGGGCTACTGGATCGTCGCCACCGACGGCGGAGTGTTCTCGTTCGACGCCAAGTTCGCGGGCTCGACCGGCAACATCAAACTCGCGCAACCCATCGTCGGCATCGCGGCGGACCCGGACGGCACCGGCTACTGGATGGCCGCGCGTGACGGCGGGCTCTTCGCCTTCGCCGCCACGTTCAACGGATCCAACGGCGCCACGCCCTTCCCCGTCGGATCCTCCCGATCGACGATCGCCATCGCCGCAACTCCCTGACCGCAACTCCCTGACCGCAACTCCCTGAACTCACGCAAGCTTTCCGGCCGCGCCGGTCAGGTCCCCCACGACCTGCCGAAGCCGGAGACATCGAGGACCTTGCCGGTGAAGTCGGTGTTGATCTGGCGCGCGAGATATGCGACGGGCGGGCCGACGTCTTCGGGCTCGGCCCAGCCGCTCCAGTCGAAGTCGGGGCCGAATTCCTCGGACGTGTGCTCGGTGCGCACCGCGCCCGGACGCAGGGCGTTGATGTTGATGCCCAACGGCCGCAACTCCGGCGCGGCCGCCGACGAAAAACGCTCGAGCGCCGCCTTCGCCACCGAATAGATCACGTAGCCCGGCGGCATGAGCGCGCTGACCTCGTGCGCGGCCGCGCCCGACGAGATGTTGACGATGCTGCCGCCGCCGTTGCGCTGCATCACGCCGGTCACCGCTTGCGTGAACAGGTAGAGGCTCCGCACGTTGACGCGCATCGAGTCGTCCCACATGTCCACCGTCGACGTGTCGAGCGGCGCGTTGGTCGGTGTCATGGCGTTGTTCACCAACACGTCGAGCCGTCCGA
>JAUZEI010000060.1 GCA_030839105.1 Actinomycetota bacterium | reverse complement strand
GAGGAACTTGCCCGCGATCAAGGCGACCGCGATCACGGGAACGTTGATCAGGAAGATCGACCCGTACCAGAAGTGACCGAGCAGGAGGCCGCTCGCGACGGGACCGAACGCGCCGGCGGCACCGGTGACGCTCGCCCAGATTGCGATTGCCTTCGGACGTTCGTGCGCAGGAAAGACGTTGATGATGATCGACAACGTCGAGGGCATGATCAACGCGCCCGCGACGCCCATGATGGCCCGGCACGCGATGAGCTGACCCATGCCCGTCGACTCGGACGCGAGCGCGGCGCCGACGAGGAACAGGAGGAGGCCGAGTTGCAGCGCGCCCTTGCGGCCGAAGCGGTCGCCCAACGCGCCGGTCGAGAAGAGGAGGCCGGCAAACACGAGCGAGTAGACGGCGACGACCCACTGCAGTTGGGACTGCGACGCATGCAGATCGCGCGACAGGGTAGGGATCGCCACGTTGAGGCTCGAGTTGCCGACGAAGACGATCAGCAGGCTCAGGCAGAGCACGGCGAGCGTCCACCAGCGACGGTCGAACGCGAGATCGGTCGGACTCGGTGGCGCGGCTTCCATGGTCACTCCGGGGGGCTGGAGAGTCGGGCGGAATTCGGTGATGCGGGCCGGTCCCGAAGTGGAACCGTGCTTCCGGATCCTCACTATAATCGGAATCATGCTTCCGCTTGAAACGCAAATGCCCCGGAGGGCCGACGCCCGGCGAAATCGGGAGCGGGTGTTGGCCGCGGCGGAGGAGGTCTTCGCCGAATCGGGACTGAAGGCGCCGATCGAGGACGTCGCCCGCCGAGCGGGTGTCGGGGTCGGAACCGTGTGTCGCAATTTCCCGACCAAGCAGGCGCTCGTCGAGGCCGTCGTCGGCGCGATGTACGAAACCTTGCTGCGCGAGGTCGAGGAGGCGATGGAAGATCCCGACCCCGGCCACGCGTTCGAGCGGTTCGTCGTCGGGTTGGGCGACTTCCAGGTCCGCCACCGCGCCCTCGCCGACCAGATGGCGAACGAAGACGTGTTCGCGTCGGCGGCCTCGCCACGCGAGAACGTGTTGCGTGCGGTGTCGGCGCTCGTCGCCCGGGCTCAGGCCGCGGGCGCGATCCGGGCCGACATCGGACCCGGTGACGTCTCGATGCTCTTCTCCGGTGTCGCGCACGCGACCGCGATCGCGGGCGAGCTGCAGCCCATGCTGCGCGAGCGCTTCGTGCGCATCATCCTCGATGGTCTGCGTCCCAAGGACGCCACCGAGCTCCCCGGCCGACCGCTCGACTTCGCGCAGCTTCGCCGCATGAAGCGCCGGCTGGCGAAGTGATCGTCGACCAACCGCCCGTCGACGAAGCCGAGCATCTCGATCCGCGGCGCTGGGTCGCACTGCTCGTAGTGCTCCTCGCGGCGTTCATCGTGGTGCTCGACAACACGGTCCTGAACGTCGCGATTCCCACGATCCGGGCCGACTTCCACACCACGCTGCCGTCGCTGCTGTGGGTCGTGACCGGATACGCCCTCACATTCGCGACGCTGCTCATCATCGGCGGCCGTCTCGGCGACATCTACGGCCATCGCCGGATCTTCATCATCGGGGCCGCGCTCTTCGGAGTGGGTTCACTGGTCGCGTCGGTGTCGACGTCGGTCGCCCAACTCATCGTGGGCGAGGCCGTCATCGAAGGCATCGGCGCCTCGTTGATGCTGCCGTCGACGCTTGCGATCCTGTCGACGACGTTCAAAGGGCGCGAGCGGGCAACGGCGTTCGCGGCGTGGGGCGCGACCGCGGGAGTGGCCGCCGCGTTCGGGCCGGTGGTGGGCGGTTTCCTGACATCGAACTACTCGTGGCGGTGGTCGTTCCGCATCAACGTGATCATCGCCCCGCTCGCCATCATCGGCGCATTGCTCTTCATGACGAAGGGAGTGCGCGCCGGTCGCAAGATCCCCCTCGACGCGATGGGAGCCGCGCTCATCGCCGTCGGGATGTTCCTCCTCGTCTTCGCGCTGAGTGAAGGAAGCACCTACGGCTGGTGGAAGCCGCTGAAGGACTTCACGGTCTTCGGCCACGATGTCTGGCCCGCGTCGCGCTCGACGTCGATCATGCCCATCGTGCTCGTGACGTCGATCGTCGTCCTGGTCGGCTTCTACTTCGTCGAGCGCGCCAAGGAGCGCCGCGACGCGTCGCCGCTGTTCCCGTTCGCGCACCTGAAGATCAAGACGTACCGCTACGGGTTGCTCGTCGGACTCGTGCTCGCGATGGGTCAGTTCGGGCTGAGCTTCGTGCTGCCCGTGTTCCTGCAGGGCGCGCGGCTCCTGTCACCGGAGCAGAATGGTTGGTGGCAGTTCCCGACGGGCGTGTTCATCATTCTCGGCGCGCAGATCGGTGGTCGGCTGATCCGCGCCGTCGGTACCACGGTCGTCGTCCGGATCGGGCTGTTCTCGTACGCACTGGGCATGCTGCTCATCTTCCACGCGGTCTCGCTCGACATCACCGCCTGGCGGCTCGTGCCCGGCCTCGCGTTCTACGGCATCGGCATCGGGTTCGCGGGCGCGCAGCTCACGAACGTCGTGATGTCGGAGGTTCCGGCCGAGAGCTCCGGAGTGGCGAGCGGTGCGAACACGACCGTGCGCCAGGTCGGCGCGGCGCTGGGCGTGGCGATGATCGGTTCCCTGTTGAGCGCGCAGATCTTGAGTCATTCGGTGAGCCGGATCCGCGCCGCCGCGTTGCCCGCTGCGGTGAAGGTGCAGGCGTTGGCCGGCGTGCACGCGCAGGGTGCGTTCTACAAGCCCCCCGCCTCGACCAGCGCGCATGACACGACGATCCTGCAGCACGCCTTACGGACGAGCGTCGTCAACGGGACGCGCGTCGCGCTCGTGTTCGCGATGTGCGTCGTGCTGGCGGGTGCGCTGCTCTCGTTCCTGATTCCCCGCGTGGCCGCGCCCGAGTCCCGCGTCAACGATCTCGAACCGCTCGAGCCCCTCGACGTCGATCCCGCCCTCGCCAACCCCGTCGCCACCCTCTGACGCCCGAAGTCCTCGAGCAAGGAAAACCCCGCAACAGTTGTCCTGCCCACAGTTGGCAGGGTTTCGGGCGCGTGGCGTCAGTTTTGCTGCCCACTGTTGGCAGGGTTTTGGGCGCGTGGCGTCAGTTTTGCTGCCCACTGTTGGCAGGGTTTCGGGCGCGTGGCGTCAGTTTTGCTGCCCACTGTTGGCAGGCGGTCCGCACCTCGTAGCCGGCCCGTTCCTTTCGGCGTGGCGGCTCCGGCGAGCGGTGCATCCGTCGCCGCCCGCGCGTCTGTCTCGTGTGACGGCGGTCCCAGGGTGCAGGCCCGGCTCAAGGGGGTTCGACGACCCGACGATGTAGGCGGTTCATGTTCTCGATCACGAAGCACTCGAGCGGCGACGGGCCGGCGCGCTCGAGGGATGAATTCGTGCCCGAGGTCGACCGGAGCCTCCGCCGCCATCTTCCCGGCGCGCGGCTCGTGGGGCTCGCGCTGGTCGTGCCGACCGCGGTCGCGCTCACGCCGGTGAACGGGACCATCGGCCGCTGGATCTACGTCGCCGCGCTCATCGGGTTATGGACGCTGATCGTCAGGGCGGTCGGGTCCCGGACCGACGGCACCG
>JAUZEI010000047.1 GCA_030839105.1 Actinomycetota bacterium | reverse complement strand
TCAGGCGTTCCTTCATCTCGTGTTCCCAGGCGGTCCCTTCGACCGTTCCCATACGCGCCCCCCGAGTGCAGACCGAGCGATGCAACCACTCTTCCGAACCGTGTTCGCCGTGCCCGCCCAACTGGATCACCCGTAATATCCGCCCGCCCCGCCCTTCCTCGACCGCCACTCCGCAGGAGGCACCGTGTCCGATCTCTTCGACATCGCCGGCAAATCGGCCCTGGTTACCGGCGGAACCCGGGGTATCGGCCTGATGATCGCCCGGGGCTACGTCGACGCGGGGGCGAAGGTCTACGTATCGTCGCGCAAACCCGAGGTCGGCGACGAGGTCGCGGCCGAGCTCTCGAAGATCGGCACGTGCGTGAGCCTGCCCGCCGACCTCTCGCGCGACGAAGAATGCGATCGCCTCGCGGCGGAGATCTCTGAACGGGAGCCGCAGCTCGACATTCTCGTGAACAACGCGGGCGCCACCTGGGGCGCACCCCTCGCCGAGTATCCCGCCGACGCCTGGGACAAAGTGCTGACGCTCAACACCAAGGCGCCCTTCTTGTTGACGCGCGCGCTGGTGCCCGCGCTCGCGGCCGCGGGCACTGCCGACGATCCCGCGCGCGTCATCAATATCGGTTCCATCGACGGCATCCAGGTGCCGCTCATGGAGACCTACGCCTACTCGACAAGCAAGGCCGCGATCCACCAGTTGACGCGTCACCTCGCGCGTCAACTCGGATCACGCAATATCACGGTCAACGCGGTCGCGCCCGGACCCTTCGAATCGAAGATGATGGCCGCGACGCTGCGCGACTTCGGCGACTCGATCGCGCGTTCCTCGCCGCTCGGACGAATCGGACGACCCGACGACATGGCCGGTATCGCGATCTTCCTCGCGAGCCGCGCCGGCGCCTACATCACGGGCGCAGTGATTCCCGTCGACGGCGGGATCGCGACGACCAAGTAGCGCGCCAGTTCAGTGGTCGGCGGAGGCCGAAAGTGTCCCGCGTTGCGTCAGCACCAGCAGCCAGGTGAGTGCCGGTACGAGCAGGGCCGCGCCGACCCCCAAGGTCACGAGGATCGCGACGAGTGTGGCGTGCGCGCCCGCGGCGTCGGAGATCCGGAGGCTGTGCTCGAGCATGTACGGATACTGACCCGCGGCCCAACCGAAAAGCACCGCGACGATCGCGAGCGCGGCCGAGAACCGCGCCCAGGCGTAGGCGCCCCGCACCAGCAGCACGAGCGTCGTGATCCCGGCCGCCGCCGAGAGTCCGATCAAGGGCGCGCCGCGGTGCGTCAGACCGTGAAAGAGGTCGTGGGCGTCGTGATACAGGATGAAGACGCCCGCGAGCGCGACCGCCCCCGCGACAACGGCGCTCGCGATCGCGCGCATCCGGAACGCCGAAACCAGATCGGGATGTCCGCGGCGTTCCGCGTCGGCGGTGAGATACACGGCCGCGAGGAACGCGCACGCCACGACCGCGAGCACACCGCCGAGTATCGACGTCGGGTTCAGCCAGCTGCCCAACACGTTTCCGGTGCGCTCGCCGGCGGGAACGCGGCCCGAGGCGATCCCGCCCACGACCGCGCCGAACATGAACGGAGTGAGCACCGACGACGACGCGAAGGTCGCCCCGAACAAACGGCGGAGCGGCAGCGTCTCCGACGCCTTGCGGAACGCGAATGCCGCGCCCCGCAAGATGATCCCGACCGCGGCCAGCGTCAGCGGCACGTACAGCGTCGACATGATCGACGCGAACGCCGACGGGAACGCGGTCCACAACGTCACGAGCACGAAGATCAGCCACACGTGGTTGGCTTCCCAGACCGGGGCGATCGACTCCTCGATCAACGCGCGCTGCTCGCGTCCCTTTGCCTCGCCGCCCGCGACGAGATCCCAGAACCCCGCGCCGAAGTCGGCTCCGGCGAGCAACGCGTACAGCGTTATCCCGACGAACATCGCCGCCGCGCACGCTTCCGCCAACGTCATCCGTCGTCGTCCGGCTCGTGCATTTCGGCCACCTCGGCCGGAAGCGGCGCGTGCGTCAGCCGCCGTATGACGATGAGCGAGAACAGCGCCATGAACGCGTACACCACCAAGAGGAGGTAGTACCCGAACCGGATGTTCGGCGCGTCGGTAACTGCGTCGCGCACCCGCATGACGTTCCACACAATCCACGGTTGGCGCCCGACTTCGGTGGTGATCCAGCCGCACTCGAGCGCGACCACCGACGCGGGTCCCGCGAGCACGACCCCGCGCAGGAACCAGCGCGACCGTGGCACGCTCTGCCGTCGGCGCCAGGCCAGCAGCATCCAAAGCCCGAGGCCCAGCATCGCGAAGCCGATCGCGACCATGAGCTGGAACGAGATGCGCACCACGTTGACGGGCGCCCGATCGGCGGCCGGAACCGAAGCGAGCCCTTTCACCACCGCGTTCGGATCGTGGAACGCGAGGATCGACAGACCGTCGGGAACCGGGATACCGAACTTCACGTCGTTGTCGACATAGATCCCGCCGATGTGCAGCGGCGCGCCTTTGGTCGTTGCGTACAGACCTTCCATGGCGGCGAGCTTCGCGGGCTGATGTTGGGCGACATGGCGCGCCGCCCAGTCGCCGACGACGATCTGCAGCGGCGTCGCGAGCATCGCGACCGTGAGGGGTAACAGCAGCCCGACGCGTTCGTAGCGCGTTCGGCGCCCCCGCAGCATCGCCCACCCGTACGGCGCCGCGACGAGACACCCCCCGACGATGAACGCGGCCAGGATCATGTGAATCGCCTCGGGCCACAACGCCGAATTGAACAGCGCGGCCCACGGATCGACGTGGGTGACGTTGCCGCGCGTGTCGACGGTGAATCCGGTCGGGTCGTTCATCCAGCCGTTCGCCGCAACGACGAAGAAGGCGGAAGCGACTCCTGCGATTCCGATCGGGATGCCGGCCAACAGGTGCACGCGCGGTGGCAACCGGTCCCACCCGTAGAGATAGATGCCGATGAAGATCGCCTCCAGGAAGAAGGCGAAGCCCTCCATCGCGAACGGCAGACCCATCACGTCGCCGAAGCGACCCATCCAGCGTGGCCACAAGATCCCGAACTCGAACGAGAGGATCGTGCCGGACACCGCGCCGACTGCGAACAGCACACCCATGACCTTCGCCCAGCGCCGCGCCAGCGTGGTGTAGACGGGATCGCCGGTGCGCTGTCCCTTCCACTCCGCGAGCACGACGAGGAACGGAACCGACATCCCCATACACGCAAGGATGATGTGAGCACCGAGCGAAAAGGCCATCTGCTGGCGCGCGTAGAACAGATCCGGCTGATCGACGGCCAGCACGCCAAGCACTTGATGACGTTACGCTCACCGGATGGCAGATACCGACCTCGCACGGGTCGACGCGCTGATCGACGATCTGCTCGCGACGCACGACCCGAGGCAGACGGAGCAGACCGTCTTTCGCGGTGCGCAATACGACCGCGGGCTCGCATGGGTGCATTTTCCGGAAGGCTTCGGCGGCCTCAACCTGCCGCCGATCACCCAACGCCACATCGACCGTCGGCTGCGCGAAGCCGGCGCGAAGCCCGCGCACGGGCTGTTGTTCTTCGGACTTTCGCTCGCCGGCCCGACCATGGTGACGCACGGAAGTGACGACCTCCGCCGACGGTCACTGCGTCCGATGTTCACCGGCGAGGAAGTGTGGTGCCAGCTCTTCTCCGAACCCGGAGCCGGATCCGACCTCGCAGGCCTCGCCACGCGCGCCGTGCGTGACGGTGAGGAGTGGGTGGTCAACGGCCAGAAGGTGTGGAACACGCTCGCACATCTCGCAGACCGCGGCATGCTCGTCGCCCGGACCGATCCGGAGCTTCCGAAGCACAAGGGCCTGACCTACTTCATGGTCGACATGCACGCGCCGGGAGTCGAGGTCCGACCGCTCCGCCAGATAACCGGCGAGGCCGAGTTCAACGAGGTGTACCTCACGGACGCGCGCATCGCCGACGCCGATCGCATCGGCGACATCGGCGACGGGTGGCGTGTCTCCATGACCACCTTGATGAACGAGCGCACCACGATCGGGGCCGCGAGTGGTGGCGGTGCGAGCGGAAGCAAGCGCGTCTCGGGAATCCAGGAGGCGCTCGACCTGTGGAGCCGGCGTCCGGTCGACGAACGCGATGCCGTCACCCGTGATCGGATCGCGCAGCTCTGGATCGAGAGCGAAGTGCTGCGGTACACGAACCAACGCGCCGCGGCCAAGGCGCGCGCCGGCAACCCGGGACCGGAAGGTTCGATCGCGAAGCTTGCGCTCGCCAACATGAACAAGGCGACGTACGAGTTGTGCATCGATCTGCTCGGCGCCGACGGCATCGTCGGCTACGACTACACGTTCAAGCGGCCCGACGAAGCCGGCCTCGAAGCACCACTCGGCTCGGCCCGCAAGATGTTCCTGAGGGCGCGCGCCAATTCGATCGAGGGTGGCACCTCCGAGATCATGCGAAATATCCTGGGCGAGCGCATCCTCGGTCTGCCCGGCGAGCCGCGAGTCGACCGGGACCTGCCGTGGTCGCAGGTCCCCCGGAGCTGAATTCCCAAACGCAGGCAAGAGGGAGGGGCACGATGAGTCAGTTGGCCGTCGAGGGATTCCGCGCCGAGCGCGAAGCGATCCTGACCGTCGCCAAGGGTCTCACCGGCGACGAGTGGAACCTGCCTTCGGCGTGCGCGGGCTGGACGGTCCGCGATGTGATGGGTCACATGGCGTGCACCCTGCACGGTGTGATCGACCCCACGTTCCTGCCCGACACCACCGCCGGTACCGAGCGGGCGATGGAACCCGCGGTCGCCGAGCGCCGCACCTGGCCGATCGAGGCAGTGATCGACGAGTACGAGACGTAC
>JAUZEI010000600.1 GCA_030839105.1 Actinomycetota bacterium | reverse complement strand
AATGATTGCGAAGACCCCTATTGCGAGAGCTGCCCGCCCACGGGCAAATCCGTAGATGAGCAGTGCGACGGCGACGACAACGGTGACGAGATAGAGACGAAGGAACAGGCCTTCTCGGCGGTGACGTTCAGACGGGGAAAGGTCGTGAGGCTTCCTCATGGCGAGTGCATACCCAACGGGTGGTCGGAGCCCTCGCCCTAGGTTCCCATATGGCGACCGGGGGTCTCGCCCCGCTCGGAGAGGAGCGACGGATTCCCGTTTCGACTTCCCGTCTCGTCAGGCCCCGGGTGCTTAGGTAGCTATGCCGACCAATCGCGAGCCGCCTGGTCGAAGGATCACACGACCAAGGAGATCGCCCGGCGCCTGTTCATCTCGGCGAAGACGGCCGATAACCACATCCAGCACATCTACACGAAGGTCGGCGTGTCGAACCGCGTCGCGGTGGCGCGATGGGCGACCGAGCAGGGAATCGTGGCCGACGCCGATTCGTACTCACGGTGTGTGCAGTGGCGTAGCATTACGACCGGGACGTGGCACGAAGCGTTTGGGGCGGGGGACACTGTGAAAGCGCTAGTGCGTCGCGTTGGAACGGTGGCTTTGGCGCTCGTGATTGCTGTGCCGGCTGCTGTGCTGGGTGTGACGTTGACCGCCCAGGTGGCCGGCGCCTCGCCGACGATCACCAACTATCCGAACCCCAACGTCATTTCGATCGCGTGCGGCATCACGACCGGGGCCGACGGCGCGTTGTGGTTCACGAACTCGCGGACCAACTCGATCGGCCGGATGACCACGGATGGGCACCTGACGACGTACTCGGGCGTCGGCGTTTCGCGTCCTTGCGCCATCACCATGGGGCCGGACGGCGCGTTGTGGTTCGTCAACGCGGGTTCGATCGGCCGAATTGCCACCGACGGGACCATCACCGCGTTCACCGGAACCGGAGTTCCGGGCCTGGCTGAGGGTCCCGGCGTACTTACCGTGGGTCCGGACAACGCGCTCTGGTTCGTCAACACGCAAGCCGGCACCGTCGGTCGCATCACGACCGGCGGGACCGTCACGAGCTACCCGGGCGCGTTTGGGAACCCGAAAGCCATCACGGCCGGACCGGATGGCGCGTTGTGGTTCACCAACAGCACGCCCGGTTCGATCAGTCGCATCACAACGGCCGGCAACCTCACCACCTTCACGAATCCCGGCGTCCTCACGCCCATCGGGATCGTGGCCGGCCCGGACGGCGCGTTGTGGTTCACGAACTCCAGCAACACGATCACCGGTTCGATCGGACGCGTCACTACGGCGGGAGCCTTCACCTTCTACGCCGACGACAGCATCGACGGCGCGACGGGTATCACCGTCGGGTCCGATGGCGCGTTGTGGTTCACCAACGTCAGCCGCAACACGATCGGCCGGATCACGACGGCGGGCGCCGTGACGAGCTACGGCGACATTGCGATTTCGGGCGCGAGCGGTATCACGTCCGGGCCCGACGGTGCGTTGTGGTTCACGGACTCCACGTCGGTATGGCAGCTCACAACCAGCGGCACGTTTGTGCAGCATCGGGCGTCGGGCACGTCGAATCCATTCGGCATGGTCGCGGGCCCCGATGGCGCCATGTGGTTCACGAACCGGGGCAACAATTCGATCGGACGGATCACTACCGACGGCGTCGTCACCACTTTCACGGACCCCGGGATCGCGACTCCGCTCGCGATCACGGCCGGCCCCGATGGCGCGCTCTGGTTCACCAACAACCCGAACTCCGTCACCGGCGAGCCCTATTCGATCGGAAGGATCACCACCAGCGGGGTGGTCACCACCTACACGGACCCGAACATCGCGAATCCGCAGGCAATCACGACCGGGCCCGACGGCGCGTTGTGGTTCACGAACAGCGACAGCAATTCGATCGGTCGCATCACCACGGCCGGGACGGTCACTACCTACACCGATGCCAGCATCGCGTCACCGGTGGGCATCACGAGCGGGCCCGACGGCGCGTTGTGGTTTACCAACAACGGCAATAACTCGATCGGTCGGATCACAAGCGCCGGAATCGTGAGCAACTTCACGAACCTCAACATCTCGAGCCCGGACGGCATCACCGCCGGGCCCGACGGCGCGTTGTGGTTCACCAACTTCGGCCACAACGCGAACTGGGTGGGTCGGATCACCACGACCGGAACTGTGACCCGGGTGAATGCGGTGATCGGCTTCGCGATCACGACCGGGCCTGACGGCGCAATCTGGATGACCGACCCGTCCGACAGCCTCGTCGCACGAGTGACCACCACTGGTGGTTTCTCCAACTTCTTCAATCCCGGCATCAACCAGCCCTACGGCATCGCCGCCGGACCCGACGGATCGATGTGGGTCGCCAACTACGGCAACAACTCCATCAGCCGAATCGGCATGCCGAACCCACCCGCCCCGCCGACGATCGGTGTCACCACGGCGCAGAACCTGGCCGCGCAGGTCTCGTTCAGCGCGCCGACCGACAACGGTGGCAGCCCGATTATCGGCTACACGGCGACGTGCACACCGTCCGGCGGTGGTGGGGCCGTCTCCGCATCCGGAACCGCGAGTCCGATTCGCGTATCGGGATTGACGAATGGCAGCACCTACACGTGCGCGGTCACCGCGAGCAACGACCGCGGGACCGGTGCGCCGTCGGCCGCTTCGAATGCGGTTGTCCCGATGCAAACCGTTCCCGACGCTCCGACGATCGGCACTGCAGTTGCTAACAACGATTCGGTCGCGGTGCCCTTCACGCCGCCAACAGATGACGGCGGGAGTGCGGTCCTCGACTACACCGCGACGTGTCGGGGGACCGGCTTCGGCTCGCTGGCACCTTCGGCGACGAAGGGGACGAGTCCGATCACCGTGACCGGCTTCACCGGTGGTGACCTTTACACCTGCTCGGTGACTGCCCGCAACACGATCGGTTCGGGCGCGCCGTCGGCGGTGTCGAATTCAGTTTTCCCGAAGAGTGTGCCGCCCGCGCCGACCATCGGGGCGTTCTCGGTCACGGGCACCACCGGATCGGTCGCATTCTTCGCTCCGGTCCGCGACGGCGGCAGCCCGATCACCGCGTACACGGCGACGTGTACCTCGAGCGACCTCGGGATCACCCGCACCGGAAACCTTGGGAAAACCTCAACCGGGGAATGGGTCGACGGCCCGATCTCCGTGCCCTCGCTGACCGCCGGCAAGAAGTACACGTGCACGGTGACCGCGACGAACGCGCTCGGGACCAGCTTGCCGTCCGCGAAATCGGCGGCACAGACGGTGCCGGTCGTTCCCGGCGCGCCGACGAACGCCGCTGCGGTACCCGGGAGCGGCCAAGCGTCGGTGTCATGGGCGGCTCCGACGTCGAATGGTGGCTCGCCGATCACCGGCTACGTGGTAACTCCGTACATCGGGACGGTTGCACAAACGGCACGGACGAAGTCGGTGGGAGCGAGCCCGTTGAGCACGGTATTGACCGGGCTGACGAACGGGACGGCGTACACCTTCCGCGTTGCGGCGAAGAACCTGGTCGGTTTGGGCTCGGTCGCGGTTTCATCGCCGATCGTCGTGGGCGCCCCCGTCGCACCCGTCGTCACCGCGATCGGGTCCTCGACCTCCGCCGCGGTGTCGTGGACGTTGCCCGCGAACAACGGTTCGGCGATCACGAAGTACATCGTGACGACCTATCTCGGTACCGTGCTGCAAACCACCAGGACCCACACACTCACCTGCACGCAACCCTGCGCGCCGGCAAGAACATGGACCGTCATCGGGTTGACGAGCGGGAGCTTGTACACGTTCAAGGTCATCGCCGTGAACGCGAGAGGGAACGGACCGCCCGGGTCGACCACGATCAGGGTCGGCGCTCCTACTCTTCCCGGCGCTCCGACCGGCCTCCACGCGACCGCAGGGGTGGGGAACGCCACCGTCTCGTGGGCTGCCGGCGGGAACGGCAGCGCGACGATCACGGCATCTGTGATCACGCCATACAAGGCCGGCGTCGCACAGGCCGCGATCACCGTCGCGGGAACCGCGACGACTCGACTTGTCACGGGCCTGACCGCGGGGCTCTCCTACACGTTCAAGGTCGCGTCCCGAAGCGTCGTCGGAACCGGTGCGCAAAGCGCAGCCTCGAACGCGGTCACGCCAACGTAAAGGCCGCACTCTCGCAGGGATCAGTGGGACTCGCCGCATACCTTCGACAGCGACGGATCATCTCTCGCCGGACCCGTTACCAAGCGGCGCCCTGCCGACAGAGCACCATCGCGCGCCGCGTTGGCGCTCGTCGAGGGGCGTAGTGAGGCGATTCAGACGCCTTGATGACGCGGGTGAAGCACGATGATGGTGCCCGCCGCGCGCTCTGAGACGAGCTTTTTCACGAACGATGTATTCGGATCGGAGACGATGATCTCCGAGCTTTCGGTTGCGATGAGTTGGCCGGTCGCTCCGGCAAATCGTCCGGTTCCTCCAGTGACGGTAAGCACATCCGAGAACCGATTGATGTGACCAACTTCGGGAAATGGTGGTCCCGACATCTGGACCAGGGTGCCTTCGTCGTGCCAGCGCAACGTGTCACCGTTATGGAATTTGAGGGCATTGTCGGCACAGACCGTCGAACTGGGATTGACGCAAGCACCGAAGGTCGCGGTGTCAGTTGCGGCGCCGAAGCCCCGAACTACGGCGTGCACCAAGCCCGACACATTGGTGTTGCCGATGAACGACTCGAAGCCCGATTCCCTAACAACGATCGTTTTGCCAGCTGACGGATTGGATGCCACCGCCGCGCTTGGCGCGAGCAGGTAAGCCACAATGGCCAACGCGACACATCCGCTTCCGAAACGCTCGCGCATAAGCAGCCCCCGCTCACCTTCGACGCGTTACTGGGTTCAGACGTCCTACGAGAACGACGTTACGTCACGAAGCCGATGGGGTCTAGCAGCAAGCGGGCAGGTTGGTCTCCCTCGCGAAGTAGCGCACGCGCCGACGTGCCTCAGTAGGCGCCGAGAGGGCAAGACTGGCCGATCGGCGCTCGCCATCACCGTGCCGATCGGGCAGTCTGTGCGCTTCATGCAAGTGAGAAAACTCCGTGCAGACGAGGTGTCCCTCGTCGCAGCGATAGACCGATCCGAGCACGTTGAAGTCGAGTATCGCGTGATCGATGGCCAGTTGCAGCAAGTCCCAGCGGTGATCACGGACGTTCCGGCGTGGGAGCCGACCGGGTCAGGTCCGCACACCGTCGCTGCCGAGATCGAGTTCTGCAGGTCGGCTGTCATGCGTGGCGGTGTACTTCTCGGAGCATTCGATGCCGAGCGGACAGTCGGGCTCGCGATAGTTCACCCATCATTCGAGCGGCTGCTTGCCTGGTTGGCGTTCCTACACGTGTCGCGGAGCTACCGGAGAAAGGGTGCGGCTCAGGCTCTCTGGGATGCTGCCGTCGATATATCTACCGCGGGCGGCGCAGAGTCGATCTACGTCTCGGCAACACCGACCGAGTCAGCAGTTGGCTTCTATCTGCGACAGGGTTGCCGCTTGGCTCAACCCGTTCATCCTGACTTGTTCGCTGCCGAGCCCGATGACATTCATCTCACTTGCTCTATTCGGTAAAGGTCATTGCCTCAGCTTTTGGAACGTCGCCGGCGAGACGCGTTCGGCGGCGCCGAATACCTGGCTGCCGTAACGTTTCGGCTGTGCCGCCGCAGCCGTCGGGGACCGTGACGTTCTTGTTCACTGACATCGAGGGTTCCACGCGCCGCTGGGAGCAGGCCCCCGAAACCA
>JAUZEI010000688.1 GCA_030839105.1 Actinomycetota bacterium | reverse complement strand
GACGGTCGCCGACCGGCTCGGTATCGCCGTTTTGGCGCTCACGGGTCCGGCACCGAACCGGCTCGCGGATTGCGCCCGGGCGGCGGTGTGCGTGAGCGCTGCCGCGACCCCGACGGTGCAGGAGGTGCACCAGGTGGTCGTGCATATGTTGTGCGACAGCATCGACCGCGAGCTCGGGTGCGGCCCGCGATGACGCGTTCGATCGTGGTCATCGGCGACACGCTCCTCGACCGTGACATCGTCGGTTCCGTCAGCCGGGTCTGCACGGATTCGCCGGCACCCATCGTGCTCGTCGAACGGGAGGAGGCGCGGCCGGGTGGGGCCGGACTCGCGGCGCTGCTCGGCCGGCGCGCCGGCGCGCACGTGACCCTGGTGACCGCGCTCGCGTCCGACGCGTCCGGTCAACTGCTCCGCCGATTGCTCACGGCAGCCGGAGTCGAGATCGTCGACCTCGGTCGAACCGGACCGACGATCGAGAAGGTCCGCGTCGTCGGGGGCGACGCGCCGATGCTCCGATTCGATCGCGACCCCGGCCACTCGGGTCACGAGCGCTGGCCGAATGGCATCGACGAGGTCGTCAGCCGTGCCGATGCAGTGTTGATCGCCGACTACGCAACGGGCCTCACTACGTCTCCCCGCCTACGCGCGCTGCTCGAGCGCCACGTAACGCACGTGCCGACGGTCTGGGACCCGCATCCCCGTGGCCCGCAGCCGGTACGGAACGTGCAACTCGTGACCCCCACCGAACGTGAGCTGTTCAGCTTCGTCGAGGGGGGCACGGAGCCGGCTCGGATGGCCAGGATCGAACGGGCGGCCAACCGGTACCGGACTCGGATCGGCGCGGGCGCGATCGCCGTCACGATGGGCGCGGGTGGCGCGATGCTCGTCGACGGCGGCGACGTACCGATGGTTGCACCCGCCCGTCCGGTCGCACGCGCCGACACGGTCGGAGCCGGTGACTGCTTCGCGCTCACGGCGGCCGACCGGCTTGCGCGCGGTGCCGTCGTTTCGGAAGCGGTGGAGGCGGCCGTTCACGGTGCAACTCGGTTCGTGGCCCGCGGCGGCGTCGCGCGGCTGCGGCAATCATCTCCCCCGCGCCGCGACCGTGCTGATGCCGCCTCACTCGTCTCCGAGATTCGGGCCGCGGGCGGCACCGTGGTCGCCACCGGAGGATGCTTCGACCTCTTGCACGCGGGCCACGTATCGATGCTGCAATCGGCGCGGAGGCTGGGCGACTGCCTGGTCGTGCTGCTCAACTCCGACGAGTCGGTGCGACGACTCAAGGGCCGCGACCGTCCGTGCCAGACGGCCGCCGATCGAGCCGAGGTCCTGCTGGCGCTCGAATGCGTCGACGCGGTCGAGATCTTTCACGAGGACAACCCCGGATCGGCGCTCGAACGTCTGCGCCCCGACATCTTCGCCAAGGGCGCCGACTACGCCGCCGGTCCACTCCCCGAGCGCACCGTTGTCGCGCGCTGGGGTGGCCAAGCGGTCCTCCTCCCCTACCTCGCCGGTCGGTCGACGACCCGGCTCGTCCAGGAAATGAGTGCGCATGACCACTGAAGAGATGACGCGACGCCTCCCCGAGCAACAACGGCCGATCGGCGAGGTCCTCGTGACCGGCGCCGCGTCCGGGCTGGGTGCGGCCGCGGCCGACGCCGTGTACGCGGCCGGCGGCACTCCGATCATCGTCGACGTCGTCGAACCGGACACCGACTACGAATCGATCGTCGTCGACCTGGGTGATACCGACGCGACCTCCGCCGCGATCCGCCGGCGAGCGGAGCGCGGCGTCGATGCGGTCGTGACTGCCGCGGGTATCGATGTGCCCGGCCCGCTCGTCGACGTCGATGCCGACGTATGGGAGCGCATTGTCCGCGTCAACCTCTTCGGCACGGTCGCGGTCATCCGCGCCGCGCTCCCTTCCCTCATCGAGCGGCGCGGGCGGGTCGTCACCGTCGCGTCGACCCTCGGGCACCGGGGCGTCTCCGATGCAACGGCATACTGCGCGAGCAAATTCGGCGTCGTCGGCTTCACCCGGGCTCTGACGGCCGAGCTCAAAGGTCTCGTCGGAGTCACGATGCTGACTCCCGGCGGTATGCAGACGTCGTTCTTCGACGAGCGGGACGAAAAATACAAACCGGGTTCCGATGCCCAGCTGTGCGATCCCTACGACGTGGCATCCGCCATCGTGTTCGCACTTTCGCGTCCGCCGGGCTGCGAGGTGAAGGAGCTCGTGATCGCGGGACCGACGGAGACCTCCTGGCCGTGACGGAGCGAACAGTCGTGATACTCCGTGCCCTGAAGCTCGGGGATCTCGTGATCGCGACTCCCGCGCTACGCGCGCTCGTACGCGCGTTCCCGATGCATCGGCGGGTGCTGTGCACGCCGCAGCCGCTGCGCCCGATGGTCAGGCTCATCGGCGGTATCGACGAAGTGGTCGATACCGAGCCGCTCGCGGCCATCGACAGCAAGTTCGAGCATCCGTGTGTCGCCGTCAACCTGCACGGTCGAGGGCCGCAGAGCACGAAGACGCTCCAGGATCTCCGCCCTACGCGACTCATCGCGTTCGGTTGCCATGCAACCCCCGGACCGCAGTGGCGGGCCGAGGAGCACGAG
>JAUZEI010000687.1 GCA_030839105.1 Actinomycetota bacterium | reverse complement strand
TACAATACCCAGCGTGGCGAATGAAGATCTCACTGCGGACGAGTTCGGAGCCGCCGTCGCCGCCGTCACCAGCGCCTTCGGCGATCCGACCCGGCGGGAGATCTACCTCTTCGTGCGCTCGTCGCCGGAGGGCGCGAAGGCCGCCGAGGTGGCCGAGCACTTCGACCTCCACCCGAACGTCGCCCGCCACCACTTGGAGAAGCTCGCGTCCGGGAGCTACCTCGACGTCGAGCTCGAGCGGCACGTGTCGGCCGGGCGTCCGTCGAAGCGTTACCGCGCCGCGACGAGTGACACGCATCTCTCTTTCCCGCCCAAGCGCGACGACCTGCTCGCGACGCTGCTCGCCCGCGCCTTGGAGAAGTTGCCGGTCGACGAAGCCCGCAAGCTCGCCGAAGAGGTCGGCTACGACTACGGCCGTTCGATCGCCGCTCGCATGGAACCGACCGAAGGTCACCGTTCGGTCAAGGCCGCGGTCGCATCGGTCGCCGACGCGTTGACCGCGCATGGATTCGCGGCACACGCCGAGGCACGCGGAAATCTGCTCACGCTCGTGTCCGAGCACTGCCCGTTCGGGGAGGCCGCGCAGAAGTGGCCGCACGTGTTGTGCGCGGTCGACACCGGCATGGTGCGCGGCATGCTCGAAGGTCTCTACGGCGAGACGCAGCCGATGCTCACCGAGAGTCGCCCCGACGGCGACCAGCACTGCGTCACGCGCGTCTGAGTCGACATCGCCGTGGTGGTCGCGCGCGCGTATCTCGATCACGCGTCCACTTCGGTGCTGCGCCCGGAAGCACGCGACGCGATGCGGCCGTATCTCGACTCGTCGTTCGGTGACCCCGGCCGGTTGCACGCGGAGGGGCGCGCGACGCGTGTCGCGCTGGAGACCGCGCGCGAACAGGTCGCGGCGTGCTTCGGAGCGCGACCGCGAGAGGTGGTGTTCACGTCGTCGGGTACCGAGGCCGCGAACACCGCGGTTGCCGGAGCGCTGGCGCGCACGCCGGGCCACGTGGTCACGACCGCCGTGGAGCATTCGTGTGTGCGCGACGCAGTCGCCCGCGCATCCGACGAGATCACGGTGGTGGGCGTGGACCGGCTCGGTCGGTTCGACGCGGGCGCGGTCGTCGCCGCCGTAACCGACGACACCAGCCTGGTGAGCGTGCAGCTCGCGAATCACGAAGTGGGGACGGTGCAGCCGGTTGCAGAAGTGTGCGCCGCGCTGCGCAGCCGCGGAGTGCTCGTCCACGTCGACGCGTGCGCGGCCGCGGGCCATGTTCCGGTCGACTTCGCGGCGCTCGGCGCCGACCTCTGCTCGGTCACCTCGCACAAGCTGGGGGGCCCGCTGGGTGCGGGCGCGCTCTTTGTCCGCCGGGGCCTGCGCGTACCGCCGCTGCTCGTCGGTGGCGCGCAGGAGCGGGCGCGGCGGGGTGGCATGGAGAACGTCCCGGCGTGGGTCGGTTTCGGGGCGGCGTGCGCGGCCGACGACCCCGCCGCGGAAGCCCCCTTGCAACGGGCGCTGGTCGATCGGGCAACCTCGGTGGTCGACCTCGTCGGCGGTCTCGAACGCTTCGGGGACGGCTCGCTCCCCAATGTCCTGTGCCTCGGCGTGGCGGGCGTCGAGGCCGAGCCGATCCTGCTCGGTCTCGATCAACAGGGCGTGGCGGTGCATTCGGGCTCCGCCTGTTCGTCCGAGACACTGGAACCGTCACCCGTGCTCGAAGCGATGGGCGTGGATGCCGATCGCTCGTTGCGGGTATCCGTCGGATGGTCGTCGACGATGCCGGACGTCGACCGGTTCGTGGAAGTGTTCCCGGGAATCGTCGAACGACTACGGGGGTTGCGAAGCGTATGACTGCGACAGTGCGCCGCCTCAACCACGCCGTTCTCTACGTGCGCGACGCGCGCCGGAGCGCGGCCTTCTACGGCGAGGCGTTCGGCTTCGAGGTGCTCGCCGAGTACAGCGACGGCGCGGCCGTCTTCATGCGTGCCGCGGGCACCGAGAACCATCACGACCTCGGACTCTTCTCCATCGGACCGCAAGCTCCACTGCCGGAGCCGGGCCGCGTCGGCCTGTACCACCTCGCCTGGCAGGTCGAGACGATCCACGACCTCGCCGAGATCCGCGACACGCTGATCCGCCTGCGCGCGCTCGTCGGGGAAAGCGACCACGGCGTGACGAAGTCGCTCTACGGCAAAGACCCTGACGGCAACGAGTTCGAAGTCATGTTCATGCTCCCCCGCGAACAGTGGGGCGCCATGGAGCGCGAGGCCATCACCCAGCGCCTCGATTTGCCGGCCGAGCTCGCCCAACACGGCTAACGCCCGGAAGTCCTCCCGACAGTCGGGAGCGAAACGGGATCCGCCGCGCCCGAATTTCGCCCAACAGTCCTGACTCGAACGGCGTGGCCGTCAGTGCCGTTGCAAACAGTTTGCAACAAAATGGACGCGTGGCGGTCGGTTTCGTTGCAAACAGTTTGCAACAAAATGGACCTCTGGGGGTCGATTTTGTTGCTCACTGTTTGGTGTGGTTAGGGGCGGGCGGCGACGGCGGTGGCCAACATATTGAGGGCGGAGCCGGCTTTGAACCACTCGATGTGCTCTGCGGAGAGCGTGTGCTGCGCGGCGAACGCGTCGGCACTGCCGTCGGCGTGGTGCACCACCACCTGGACGACACTTCCGGGCGCGAGCGCGGCCAGGCCGTCGAGGTCGATCAGGTCGGCGGCGCGGATCTTGTCGTAGTCGGCCGCGTCGACAAACGTGAGCGGCAGCACTCCCTGCTTCTTCAGGTTCGCCTCCGCGATGCGCGCGAACGAACGGGCGAGCACCGCCCTTCCACCCATGTAGCGCGGCTCCATCGCCGCGTGCTCGCGCGACGAGCCCTCGCCGTAGTTCTCGTCACCTACGACCAGCCACTCGATGCCCGCCTTCTTGTACTCGCGGGCGAGCTCGGGCAACGGCCGTACCGAACCGTCTCGGGCATCGACCCCGAGACCCGTCTCCTCGTCGGCGAACGCGTTGCGCGCACCCAAGAAGAGGTTCTGGGAGATGTTGGTCAGGTGACCGCGATACTCGAGCCACTTCCCCGCGGGCGAGACGTGGTCGGTCGTGCACTTGCCCGTGGCCTTCAACAAGACCCGCAGACCACTGATGTCGGTCCCGTCCCACGCCGCGAACGGCGACAGCAGTTCGAGGCGATCGGATCCGGGCGCGACCACGACCGACACCGACGAATGATCGTCGGCGGGCGCGGAGAACCCGTTCGCACCGCGATCGAATCCATGGGTCGGCAGGTCGTCGGCGACGGGCGGTTCGAACTCGGTGAGGAAGGAACCGTCGAGCCGGCCACTCAACGCCATGCCGACGACCGTCTCCGGTGACCCGATGAACGCGAGCGTGTTCTCGTTGCCGTCGTTGCGAGCCGGGAAGTTGCGATTGAACGAGGTGACGATGACGTTCGGACCATCGGGCGCGTCGTCGCGACGCCACTGACCGATGCACGGCCCGCACGCGTTGGCGAGGACCGTCGCGCCGATCGCCTCGAGATCGCCGAGCAACCCGTCGCGCTCGATGGTCGCGCGCACCTGCTCCGAACCAGGTGTGATCATGAGCGGTACCTTGACGCTCAGACCGCGGGCCGCGGCTTGGCGCGCGAGATGAGCGGCGCGGCCGATGTCCTCGTACGACGAGTTCGTGCACGAACCCACGAGCGCGGCCGAGATCTCCTTCGGATATCCCTCGCGCTCGGCGGCCGCCGCAATCTCGGAAACGGGCCGGTCGAGGTCGGGGGTGTGCGGTCCGACGAGGTGGGGCTCCAACGTCGAGAGGTCGATCTCGATCACACGATCGAAGAACCGTTCGGGATCCGCCTCGACCTCGGGATCGTCGACGAGGTACTCGGCGTAGCGGTCGGCGAGGTCGGCGAGCGGCTCGCGGCCGGTCGCCTTCAGGTAGTTGGCGGTGTTGTGGTCGTACGGGAACAGCGAGCAGGTCGCCCCGATCTCGGCTCCCATGTTGCAGACGGTCGCCTTGCCCGTCGCCGAAATCGACGGCGCGCCCGGGCCGAAGTACTGCACGATGGCGCCCGTGCCGCCCGTGACCGTGAGCATGCCGGCGACTTTCAAGATGATGTCCTTGGCCGCGGTCCAGCCGGACAGCCTGCCCGTCAGGCGCACACCACTCAGCTTCGGGACACGCGTGTTGTAGGGCCAGCCCGCCATCACGTCGACGGCGTCG
>JAUZEI010000686.1 GCA_030839105.1 Actinomycetota bacterium | reverse complement strand
CATCGTGCTCGGAGCCTTCCTGTTCATGCAGCCCGACGAACGTTCGGCGCGCCGTCCGCACATCGACGTCCGCGGTTCGGCTCTGATCGCGGCGGGATCCTTCAGCCTCATCTTCGGGCTGAGCGAGGGCACGACCTACGGCTGGTGGAAACCGATCAAGGACCTGACGGTCGGAAGCTCGCGGATCTGGCCCGCGACCCGGACCGTGTCGATCATCCCGTTCGCGTTCCTGTTCAGCGTGGCGCTGTTCACCGTGTTCGTCGTCGTGGAAAAGGCGATGGAACGCGGCGCCCAGGATCCCCTGTTCGAGTTCGGCCAGCTCCGGCACCTGGGCTTCCGCTACGGCCTGCTCACCACGATGGTGCTGGCCATGGGCCAGTTCGGCCTCTTGTTCATCCTCCCGATCCTGTTGCAGAACGGGAAGCACTTCTCGGCACTGCACGCGGCGCAGTGGATGCTCCCGCAGGGCATCCTCATCGCACTCGCCGCGCCCATCGGCGGCCGGCTGACCCGCCGGTTCAGCATCACGAGCATCGTGCGCACCGGCCTCGTCTTCGAAGCCCTCGGCCTGCTGCTCGTCGCCGTCGCGATCTCGCCGCGTGTCTCGTTCCTCGCGCTGCTGCCCGGGATGGTCGTGTTCGGGTTGGGCGTCGGATTCGCGAGCTCGCAGCTCACCAACGTCATCCTCTCCGACATCGATCCGGAGAAGGCGGGCGTCGCGAGCGGCGCGAACACGACGGTGCGTCAGGTCGGTCTCGCCCTCGGCATCGCGACGTTCGCGTCGTTCATCGACGCATCGACGCGCACCGGCGGCTCCTCCACCGACGTCGCGAACGGCGCGCGCCCCGCGATGCTGTTCGCCGCCGCCGTGGTGGGGCTCGGCGCCGGCTTGTCGTTCCTCATCCCACGCGTCACGGTCGCGCGCCAGTCGATCTCCGAGGACGCCGTCAGCGCGTTCGAGGCGATCGACGTGACCTGACCCGGACCGAGTCCATCCGCAACGGCTCAGCGCGCCAGGCGTACCGGTAACGACTTCAGCGCGTTGTTGAGGTTCGACCGGATGCGAACGGGTTCGCCGGTCATCTCGATCGTCGGGAACGTCGCCAGCAATTCCTCGAAGAAGACCCGGCCCTCGAGCCGGGCGAGGTGCACCCCGAGACAGAAGTGTTCGGCGATCCCGAACGACAGGTGCGGGTTCGGCGACCGGCGGATGTCGAAGCGCTGCGGGTCGTCGAACACGTCCTCGTCGCGGTTGGCCGACGTGTAGAACATCACGACCTTGTCGCCCGCCACGATGTCGACCCCGCGCAGCTGCGCGTCAGCCGTAGCCGTGCGCCGGAAGTAGTGCAGCGGATTCTCGTAGCGCAGGATCTCCTCGACGGCGCCGGGCACCAATCCCCGGTCGGAGCGCAGGTCGGCGAGCTGATCCGGGTGGTCGAGCAGCGCGCGCAATCCGGACGAGAGCATCGTCTTGGTCGTGTCGTTGCCCGCGGTGACCAGCTGCACGAAGAAACTGCCGAAGTCGAGGTCGGTCATGTACGTGCCGTTGAAGTCGGTCTCGAGCAGCAGCGTCGTAAGGTCGGCGCGCGGTTCCTCGGCGCGCCTTCGGGCCGCGAACTGGATCGCGTACATCGCCATGTCGATCGTGCCCTGGGAGACGTCCGCGGCGTAGTCGGAGTCCTGGCCGCTCGTGTTCATCTCCGCGAGCCGGTGGATCATCGGGAGATCCTCGGCCGGCAGCCCCATCAGCTGGCCGATCACACGCGACGGGAGCGTCGAGGTGACGTCGTGCACGAACTCGACGTCCTTCTGCTCCGCGGCCGCATCCATGATCTCGCGGCAGATCCCGCGGATCTGGTCTTCCATGTTCGCGATCACGCGCGCCTTGAAGCGCGGCGCGATCGGACGCCGGTAGTCGACATGGCGGGGCGGGTCCATCGCCAGCAGCATGTTGCGCATCATGTCGAGCTGCTCGGGCGCGAGGTTCTCGAGCATCACGCCGCCCTCGCTCGCCGAGAACAGCTTCGGTTCGCGTGCGACGTGCACGACGTCGGCGTGCTTCAACACCATCCAGTAGCCGGGCTCGTCGGCCATCGCCTGGAAGTACACCGGCTGCGTGCGCCGCAACTCTGCGAGCACCTCGTGCGGCGGCGCGCCGACGTAGGAGTCGGGGTCGTAGAGGTCGACGACCACTAGCCGACCAGCACGTTCGGCCGGGGCAACCCCATCTGTTCGCACATCGCGAGGTAGAAGGCGAGCGAACCGGCTCCGTCGGCGACACTCTCGACGTTGTCGTCGGCGTCGAGGTTCAGGTTCACGCCGTACATGTGGAACCACACGCGGGTGTTGTCCTCGATGCACTGCAGCGTGTGCACCGAACCCGCGGGCTCGTAAAGAAACGACCCCGCCCGGTTCACGTAGTCGTACTCCTTGTACTTCCACGCGCCCGAGGTCGTGTAGCCCCAGACCGGACCGGTGTGGCGGTGCTTCTGCACCTCGTAGCCGGCCTGGAAGATGTTCTCGACGATCCAGAGGCCCTCTTGCTCTTTGACCTGGATCACCTTGAGCAGGCTTCCGCCGCCGA
>JAUZEI010000685.1 GCA_030839105.1 Actinomycetota bacterium | reverse complement strand
GGCGATGCGCTCGTGCTCGTGGATCTCGACAACTTCAAGCAGGTCAACGACCGCCACGGCCATCAGGTCGGCGACGAGACACTGCGGAGCCTTGCCCGTCACTTACGCGATTCGGCGCGCCAAGTTGACTGCGTCGCTCGTTACGGGGGCGAAGAGTTCGCGGTGGTGCTGCCCGAGGCCGGGATCGCCGGCGCGCAGGCGTTGCTCGGACGCGTGCGTCGTTCGTGGGGAGCGCACCATCCGATCACCACGTTCTCGGCGGGTATCGCGGGCCACGAGCCCGGGCGTTCGCCTCGCGAGACGCTGCGGCTCGCCGACGGTGCGCTCTACGCGGCCAAAGATGCGGGCCGCGACTGCGACATGCTCGCCGCCGAAGCGGATGTCGAATTCGTACTGCCCTGACGGGCACGTTCGCGCCCGGTGGGAGCCCGGAGATCAGCCGGGCGGCGGAATTTCCGACGTCGCGCTCGGAGGTGCGGTCGGCGCTGCGGCCGAGCCGCCGGCGGCATCGGCGAGGTTGTTCGCTTCGATCTGCTTTTCGATGCCGCCGATCTCCGCGACCTTGGCGTCGATCTGCGCGGCCGCGTCGTCCGGCGCCTCGTTGCGCTTCTGCGCCACGACCAGCGCACCGATCTCCTGGCACAGGTCGTTGATCTTCTTCTGCAACCGGACGTCTTCGATCTTCTCCTTGCCGACCGCGGTGGCGTGCTTGGCTTGATCGAGGCCCTTACCGGCCGCGTCCTTCACCTTGTCGAGAAAACCCATGTCGACCTCCGACGCGCGAGTGAACAGCGCAGGAGGCTATCCGAGCGTGAGCCCTTTGTAACCGTCTCCGAATCCGGCGGCGCGCAGCGCGGCCGCGTGCGGTGACGTGCGAGCCGGTTCGTCGTCGATCCGTTCGATGCGAATGCGGGGGAGGCGACCCTGCTTGTGCGCCTCGACCAGTGCTTCGGCCCATACCGGTTCGTCGTCGGCGCCGGCCGCGATGGCCGAAGTCGAACCCGTGGCCGAACCGGTGGTCGTGAAGGTGACGAGGCCCTTGCCTCCCCGTTCGAGGTACGCCGCGCACTCTCCGTCGACGAGCACGACGAACGCGCCCGCGGAGCGCGAGGCGCGGGCCGAGCCGCCGGGACGCTCCGGCCAGGGCAACGCCGCGCCGTACGGTTGGGCGGGATCCGTCGCGGCAACGACCAGCACGCGCGCCCGGCTCTCGGCGTCGATGGTGCGGTGCGCACGCAGCCGGTCGACCGCGCCGGGCAGCGCGAACTGCGCGGCTCCGAGCCCGTCGACGAACCAGCCGCGGCGGGCCCGCCCGGACTCCTCGAGCGCACGCAGGACCGGATACACGCCGGCGAAGCCGCCGGTCGCCCCCTCCGCGCGCACCGCCTCGCGTGTCACCACGCCCTGACGTTCGAGCAGTTGCAGGGCGGCGGCGTGGGCCCGCTCCGTGGGGGTGGGTTCGGGTTCGAGGAGCGGGACGACGAGTGACCAGCGCCCCGCACCCGCCGGCGGCCCCAGGCGGCTGAGGCGGCCGGGATGGGGACGGGCGCGCGGGGATCGCTTCGCGCCGGTGGTGCGGCGGGGCACGCGCAGCGGTCCGAACGTGTCGTTCGTGACCTCGCCCGCCCAGACCAGGTCCCAGAGCGCGGTGAGCACGAGCCGATCGTCGGCCGTACCGGTTGCCGCGACGAGGTCGGGCCAGAAGCTCGCCCCCGCGCGCAGTAGCCGGTCGCGAATCGCGTCGTGGATCTCGCCGTCGGGCGCACCGTCGGTGGTGGGACGCGTCGCGAGGAGCCGCACGCGGTCGCGGAAGAACAGGCGGACGCGGCCGTCGTCGGCGCCGAGCGCGCCCGCTCCGACCCACATCAGCTCGCCGGCCGCACACAGCTCGTCGAGCATGCCCGGCCGGTAGCCGTCGACGCGTGCCGGCAGCACGTCGCGTTCGAGGACCGACGCGGGAATGGCGACCCCCTGCAGCTGTTCCAGCGCCTCGACGAGCGCGTCGGTACCACGCCGCCCCCGACCCACGCCTTGCCATGCGCACAGGAACCGGGCGTATGTGGAAGCGTCGACCGGTTCGATCTCGTGGCGCAGCGCCGCCAGGGATCGGCGCCGCAGGATGCGCAGGACGTTCGTGTCACACCACTCGCGCTCGACGCCTCCGGGCCGGAACTCGCCGAACACGACGCGGCCGTCGGTCTCGAGCCGGGTCAGCGCTTCGCGAGCGCGACCGATCGAGATGCCGAAGCGCGCGGTCAGCTCCTCGATCGTGAACGGCACATGGGTTCGGGCGAAGCGGGCGACGATGTCGTCGAGGGGTCGCTCGACCGGATCGGTGAACGCGGAGGGCAGACCCTGCGGAATCGCCCACCCGAGCGCGTCGCGCAACCGCGAGGCGTCCTCCGCAGCGGCCCACCGACCGCCGATCTCGATCACGCGGCGTTCAGCCTGCAACGTCTCGATCCATACGTGCGGATCGGCGGCGCACCGGGCGCGTACCTCTTCGAGGCTCAGCGGACCGAGGTCGGCGAGGAGGTCGTGCAGGTCGTCGGCGTGGCGCGCACAACGCGTGGGAATCAGTCGTTGCAGCTCCAGCTCGAGCTGCGTGAGCGCCTCGGGATCGAGCAGCTCCCGCAGCTCCTCGGCGCCCATGAGATCGCGGAGCAGATCGCGGTCGAGTGCCAGCGCGGCGGCCCGGCGTTCCGCGAGCGGCGCGTCGCCCTCGTACATGTACACGGCGATCCAGCCGAACAGCAACGACTGGGCGAACGGCGACGCGCGCCGGGTCTCGACGGGAACGACGCGCAGCTTGCGCGAACGAATCTCGGTGAGCACCTCTCGCAACGCGGGCACGTCGAAGATGTCGCGCAGGCATTCGCGCGTGGTTTCGAGGAGCATCGGGAACGCCGGATAGCCGGCCGATACCGCGAGCAGGTCGGCGGCGCGTTGGCGCTGTTGCCACAGCGGCGTCCGCTCACCGGGCCGGCGCCGGGGGAGCAGGAGCGCGCGGGCCGA
>JAUZEI010000682.1 GCA_030839105.1 Actinomycetota bacterium | reverse complement strand
TTGCAACAAAAGTGCGCTGACGAGGTCGGAAATGTTGCAAACAGTTTGCAACAAACGGGTCGGGTCAGGCGTCGGCGAGAATGTCTTCGGGGAGGACGATGTCGACGAGCTTGCGGCCGCGGCGGGTCCCGAACTTCACGACTCCATTCGCCTTGGCGAACAGCGTGTCGTCCTTACCGAGCCCGACGTTGTAGCCGGGGTGGAAGCGCGTGCCGCGCTGGCGCACGATGATCGTGCCCGCGGTGACGACCTCGCCGCTGTAGCGCTTCACGCCCAACCGCTGCGCATTCGAGTCACGGCCGTTGCGGGATGATGCAGCACCCTTTTTCTTCGACATGAGTCTGCTCCCCTAGCCCTTCGTGATCCCGGTGATCTCGATCGTGGAGTACTTCTGACGGTGACCCCAGTGCTTGCGCTCGTTCGACTTGTTCTTGTACGTGAAGCCCTTGATCTTGGGACCCTTGGCCGCGCCGACGATCCGGGCGGTCACCGCGGCGGCGCCGAGCTGATCGGGAGTGGAGAGCACGCTGTCGCCGTCGACGAGCATGATCGGCCGCAACGTGACCTCGTCGCCGGCGAGCCGCTCGACGTCGAGGCGGTCGCCCTCGGCAACGCGGTACTGCTTACCGCCGGTGTGGATGACTGCGTACATGCGCGATGCCTCTTCAGAGTGCTTCTCGGAACCGGGAAAGGATAGCGGACCTGCACGGAAGGCCCGGAGTGGGCGCTACTCGAGCAGGGACTCGTCGACCACGAACCCGCGCCCGTTGCAGTGCGGGCACGTCGACGAGAACGCCTCCACCAGGCCTTCGGAGACACGCTTGCGGGTCATCTCGACCAGACCGAGCTCGGAGATCGGGAACACCTGGGTGCGGGTCTTGTCCCGGGCGAGCGCCTGGCGGAACGCTTCCTCCACCGCTTCGCGGTTGTGCCGGATCTCCATGTCGATGAAGTCGATGACGATGATGCCGCCGATGTCGCGGAGCCGGAGCTCCCGGGCGACGACCTCGGCCGCTTCCAGGTTGTTCCGGTAGACGGTCTCTTCCAGGTTCGACGTGCCGACGTTCTTACCGGTGTTGACGTCGATGACCGTCAGCGCCTCGGTGCGCTCGATGATCAGCGAGCCACCGGACGGCAGCCACACCTTGCGGTCGAGCGCCTTGTGAAGCTGCTCGTGCACATGGAACTTCTCGAAGACGGGCAGGTTCTCGGCCGCCGCGTCGTAGAACTCGACCCGTTCCGCGAGCTCGGGCGCGATCGCGTCGATGTAGGAGTGCACCTCCTCGTACATCTTCGCGTCGTCGATGACGACCCCGCGGAACTCCTTCGTGAACTCCTCGCGGATGAGACGAATCGCGAGCTGCGGCTCCTTGTAGAGCAGGCTGCCCGGCTTCGCCTTCTTCGCGATCTGGGAGATCTGCGTCCACTGCGCGTTGAGGCGCAGCATGTCGCGTTCGAGCTCTTCCTCGGTCGCCCCTTCGGCTGCCGTGCGGACGATCAGGCCCGCGTCGGCCGGACGGAGCCGGTCGAGGACCCGGCGCAACCGCTTCCGCTCGTCGTCGGGGAGACGCTTCGAGATGCCGTACGTTTGCGGTTGGCCCGGAACCATGACGACGAACCGGCCCGCGAGGCTCACCTCCTGGGTCAACCGCGCGCCCTTGTGCGCGATCGGGTTCTTCGTGACCTGCACGATGATCGATTGGCCGTTGCGCAGCACCCGCTCGATGCGGGGTTTCTCGCCGCCCTCGACATCGTTGGCGTCGTAGGCAACGTCACCGCGGTACAGCACACCGTTCTTCGGCGTGCCGATGTCGATGAACGCCGCCTCCATCCCGGGCAGCACGTTCTGCACCCTTCCGAGATAGATGTTGCCGTCGATCGACGTGTTCTCGTCGGTGGGGGTGGAGATGTAGTGCTCGATGAGCTGACGGCCTTCGAGGACTCCGATGTGCGCGAACCCGTCGGGGCGGACGTGCACGACCATGAGGTACCGGCCCGCAGGCCGACCCTTGCGGCTCGTTCCGCGCCGACGCTGCAGCGTCTCGTCGTCGAGTGAATCGAGGAGCGCGGTGCCGTCGACGTCGACGTCACCCATCTCCCCGGCGTCGACGTACTGGACCGCGCCCCGGCCCGAACCCCGGCCCGAGCCACTGGCCGAGCGACCCTGGCCCCGCGACTGTGCGGGCGACGGGGCTCGGCTCTGTCCACCTTGGTCCGGGCTCTGACCGCCACCCGCCTGGCCACCCTTGGTGCGGCCCCGGCCGCCGCGCCGGCGACGCCGCTTCTTGGGCGCGCCGTCGGGTCCGAGCTCGACTCCGTCGTCGGCGCTCGCCCCGGGCGAAGTGCCCGTGCCGGACGCCGCGGTCGCCGCGACCGATGGCGCGGGCCGGGAGTCGCCGATCTTCGGGCGCAGCCCCGGCCCGGGCGGGATCAGACCCGCTTCCTCGCGCGCCTGCTCCGCGATGTCGTCGTCGGTGAGCCCGCGATCGGCGGTCGCGTCGGTCCAGTCTTCGCCGCCCGACATCGACTCGAGCGCGTCGTCATCGTCGCCGTCGTCCTCGTCTGCATCCTCGCTCGCATCACTACCGGCGGCGCCGTTCGCACCCGCCGGCTTCTTGCGCCGTTGGCCGCCCCGCGTACCGCGGCGGCGCTTCTTGCGGGGAAGCCCGTCGGGGCCGAGCTGGGCGCCGCCGTTGGGAACGAGGTCGTCGTCTTCGGTTGCCCGCGCGCCGTTGTTCGCCGCGCTAGCGCCCTCGGCGGGCGCCGTCTCCGGAGACGTTTCGGGCTCGTCCCTCTGCCCGATGGGTGCCGCCGGCGCCGCAGTCTCGTCGTTCGTCTCGTCCGAGAGACGATTCAGGTCTGTCATCGATGCCTTCTCTCATGACACGCATGCCTCGGGCATACGCGGGCGCGTGTCGGCGTCGAGCGGCTCCTGCCGCGCGCCGTCGCGCTCAATCCATTGGTATGTGCGCCGCGCGCGAACATCGGTGAAGTCGCCTATTGCAGCGAGTACGTCACCCGGCTTCGCGCCGCGCGGTTGGGTTGACATTTCCATCTCGACAACCGGAAACCCGCTTGTCGGGAGTTCGCTCACGGGGAGCCCGTCGCACACGGTGATGCGACGGATGACGGGTCGGACGTCTTCGATGACGTCGCGGCCCTTGCGCCGCCGGGTTGCGGCGAGCGCGGGCAGAGCGAGCGCGGCGTCGATATCGACGCGCAAGCGCGCGGGATCGACATCCGTCAGATCGGTGTGCGCGACGTCGACCCGCCACTCGACGCACGTCACCGCTTCTTGCAACGCCGGAGCCCGTTCGGCCAACGCGACGGCGCCGACGACGTCGATGCCGTCCGGCAACGCCGCGCTGAGTCGGGCGGGCAGCGCGTCGAGGTCGATGTCCTCCGCCAACACCAGATCGACATACTCCGCGTCGCTCTCGTGTCCGGTCGACAACGCCAGCCCGAAACTGACCTTCGGCCGGGGCGAGAAGCCCTCGGAGAACGCGAGCGGAAGTTGGACGACGCGAAACGCACGCTCGAGCGCACGCGCGACATCACGGTGACTGATCCAGCGAACCTTGCCGAGCTTCGTGTACCGGAGCCGTACCGGGTTGGCGGCGCCGCCCCTCACAAGACCACTCCACCCGTAGGTGAGACGACTTCCGCTCGCGCGCCGGCCGCGGCGGGCGCCTTCGTGCCCAGGAACCGAACCGGTACGTCGGCGCCGGACCCGCTCAGGTCTTGGCCCGTGCCCTGCGATCCGCCCGCGGGTGTCGTCGGCGACGCCACGACGTGCTCCAGGGCGTAGTCGGTGCACACCCCGCAGTCATAACACGGAGTCCAGCGACAGTCGGGGAGCCCGTGCGCCTGCAATGCGGCCTGCCAGTCGTCCCAGAGGAAGTCGGCGTGCAGACCGGCGGCGATGTGCGCCCACGGCAGGAGCTCGTCGCGGGTGCGGTGCCGGGTGACGAACCAGTCGGGGTCCAGACCCTCGGCGTGCATCGCATCCATCCAGCGGTCGAGCGAGAAGCCCTCGCTCCATTCCTGGAACGTGCCGCCGGCCCGCCACACCCGTTCGATGACCCGGCCGATCCGCCGGTCGCCGCGCGACGCGATGCCTTCGGCGAACGTCGCCTTCGGGTCGTGCCACTTCACCTGCGCGCGGGTGCCGCGCACCGCGTTGCGCAACAACGTGATCTTGCGCTGCAACTCGTCGACGCCGTTCTGACCGAACCACTGGAACGGTGTGTGCGGCTTGGGCACGAATCCTCCGACCGACACGGTGCAGCTCGCTTGCTTCGTGTACTTGCGGCCGATGTCGGTGACGTTGGTCGCCAGCTGCGCGATGCCGAGCGTGTCCTCATCCATCTCGGTCGGCAGGCCGGTGAGAAAGTAGAGCTTCACGCGCCGCCAACCTTGCGAATACGCGGCGTCGACGGCGGAATAGAGGTCGTCCTCGATGATCAACTTGTTGATGACCTGACGCAGACGCCACGTTCCCGCCTCGGGCGCGAACGTCAGGCCGCTGCGGCGGACCTTCTGCAGCTCGCTCGCGATCCCGACCGTGAACGCGTCGACGCGCAGGCTCGGCAGGGAGACGCTGACGCCGCCGGTGCCCTCCTGGTCGGTGACGAGATCTGCGACGACGCCCTCGATGCCCGAGAAGTCGGCGCTCGAGAGCGAGGTGAGCGCAACCTCGTCGTAACCGGTGCGCCGCAGGCCCTCTTTGACCATCGTGCGCACCTGGTCCTCGGGGCGTTCCCGCACCGGCCGCGTGATCATGCCCGCCTGACAGAAGCGACAGCCGCGCGTGCAACCCCGGAAGATCTCGACGTTCAACCGGTCGTGGACCACTTCCACGAGCGGGACCAGCTGCTGCTTCGGGTACGGCCATTCCGCGAGATCGGCAACGGTGCGCTTGTCGACGACGGCGGGGACGTCGGGAAAGCGCGGCGTGACCGAACGGACGACGGGGCCGTCGTACTCGACGTCGTAGAGCGAGGGGACGTAGACGCCCGGGATCGTCGCGAGATCGCGCAGCACTGCCGCGCGGCTCGCGCGCCCACCGCGCTTCCACGCGCCGACGACCTCGGCCAGCTCGGAGATGACCTCTTCGCCGTCGCCGATGACGAAGGCGTCGACGTACTCCGCGAGCGGCTCGGGGTTGTAGGTGCAGTGGCCGCCCGCGATCACGATCGGATGTCTGGGCGAGCGATCCTCGTTCCGCACCGGACAGCCCGCGAGATCGACGAGGTTCAAGAGGTTCGTGTAGACGAGCTCGGCGGACAGGTTGAAGGCGAGCACGTCGAACTCGGCCGCGGCCCGGTGGGTGTCGACGCTGAACAGCGGCACCTTGGCCTTGCGCATCGACGATTCCATGTCGGTCCAGGGCGCGTAGGCCCGCTCCGCCACCGAGTCTTCCCGCTCGTTGAGCAACTCGTAGAGGATCTGAAGCCCCTGGTTGGGGAGCCCGATCTCGTAGGTGTCGGGATAGATCAGGAGAAAGGCCGCCCGGCCGCTCCCATGCCGGGGCGCCAGGTTGCCCGGCTCCGTCCCCATCTCCATACCGATGTAGCGAGCGGGCTTCTCAACCCGGGCCAGCAGCGGTTCTATCCGCGGCCACAGGTCTGACATCTCCGGGCAGTGTAGTCCGG
>JAUZEI010000676.1 GCA_030839105.1 Actinomycetota bacterium | reverse complement strand
GTGAACCGGAACGGGTTGCGCAGCCCGTGCGCGACGATGCGGGAGGCGTTCGACGACGGATTCGCGCTGTCGTAGCGCGGGTTGCCGACGACGCCGGCCCCGGTGTCGGGGTCGAGCCGCAGCACCGAGCCGTTCAGCAGTACGGGTTCGCCGGCCGGGCGCCGCGGGCTCTGCGACCGAAGCGCGCCACCGCGCGCGGTGGGCGAGGTGAGGGCGACCCCCGTGCTCCCGGGCGGGTCGCCACACGGGTTCACCGGAGTGGGGGTTCCGGCGAGGCTCCCGCCGCTCTGCCCGTAGTCCGCGTAGTTGAAGCTCGCGCCGTCACCGGCCGAGGCGTACAACTTGCCGTCGGGACCGAACTTCAGCGCGCCGATCGAGTGGCTCGGGAATTGCTGGCACCACGCCGGGCCCAACAGGATCTGCTCCGCCCCGGCGGTGCCGTCCGCGTTGACCGGGAACCGCGAAAGGACACCCTGCACGACGCATCCGTCAGTGGTCGGTCCGGGCGGCGTGCCGCACGCGTCGTTCCAGACGGGCGCGGTACGACCGGGCGGCGCGTCGAGCGCGTACAGCGCGTACACGAAATCGTGACCGCCCTGTCCGAACCCTGGGTCGACCGCCAGGCCGAGCAGCCCGCGGTCCCAGTAGTCGTCGACCCGCGCCGAGATGTCGACGAAGAGCTTGGGCGTCGGGTCGGAGACGGAGTTCGCCCACAACACCCGACCGCGCTTCTCGGAGATGTAGACGCGGCCACCGGGCGCGAACGCCACCGCGGTCGGCGAGGTGAGGCCGCTCCACACGACCGAGTCGCTGAATGGACTCGGCACGCTCGCCGCGGTCGCCGACTGCGCCGAGACCGCCGCGAACCCCGTGACCGAAACCGTCACGGCTATGAGCCGCGCGACAACGCGACGCGGCCCTACCCCCCGCCCGAAATCCATTTCGCTTTCCTCCGCCCCCGTCAATCACCCAGCCGCGGCGACACGCGAGTGCCCGCCACGCTGTGTGTTATACCGGCGGGGCGCTACTCACTGCAAGTGAACAAGCACGGACGCGGCGCGCGAGAGTCACCGTCGAAGATCCGCCCCGTTCGCGCCGTCGAGGCGTCACGTGGTTCAACCCGCTTCGGGTGATTCGCGCACGCGCCGGCCCACGCCCGAGAGCGTCATAGGAACGTCGAGCGTCGAAAACTCGGAGAGCCGTGCGGAGCTATATGCCCAGGCCGGCACCACTTGTGGGCGATAGAGGACTCGAACCTCCGACCTCCTGCGTGTGAAGCAGGCGCTCTAACCGGCTGAGCTAACCGCCCGGGCGAACGGGAAGATTAGCGCGGGCTGGCGTTGTCCCTGCGGCCGAGGTACTCGATCGCCAGCGCGGCGTACATCGCGGCGCCGACACTCATCGCGGACTCGTCGATGGTCATCCGGTTCGAGTGACACGCGTGGGCATGGGCCGGATGTTCACCGGGCGGGCACACACCGAGAAACGACATCGCGCCGGGCCGCCGCTGCAGGACGTACGAGAAGTCCTCGGCGCCCATGACCGGTGCGGGCATCTTTCCCGCCCCTTCGGCACCGAGCAGATCGGACGCGACCTCGAGTGCGAACGTCGCGCCTTCGTCGTGATTTATCGTGACCGGATACCCCTTGTGGACCGTGAGATCGGCGCGCATCCCGTGTGCGCTCGCAATGCCTTCGACGAGCTGCTGCATCGCGTCGATGGCGAGCGCCCGACTGTGCTCCGACACCGCACGCAGAGTGCCGAGCATGTCGACCGCCTCGGGGATGACGTTGTCGGTGGTACCGGCGCGGATCTTCGTGATCGTGACGACGACCGGATCGAACGTGTTGATCCGACGCGTGACCATGACCTGCAACGCCTGCACGATCTCCGCCGCGATCGGCATGGGATCGCTCGCAAGATACGGCGTCGACGCGTGACCACCCTTGCCGCTCACCTTGATCTCGAGCACGTCGGCCGACGCCATCAACGGCCCAGCGCGCGTCCATATCGTGCCCGTCGGAAGGTTGGGCGAGACGTGCAGCGCGAACGCGGCGTCGACCGGAACGTCACCCTCGAGTACGCCCTCCTCGATCATGTAGCGCGCACCGTGATGGCCTTCTTCACCCGGCTGGAACATGAACCGCACGGTCCCGGGCAATCCCGCGCGCCGGGCGTGCAGGAGTCGGGCCGCACCGACGAGCATGGCGGTGTGCGCGTCGTGACCGCACGCGTGCATGCAGCCGTCAGTGGCGCTCGCGAATTCCAGACCGGTGTCCTCGGGCATGGGCAGCGCGTCCATGTCGCCGCGCAGTAACACGACGGGTCCCTCGCCGACGGCGAGATCGGCCACGACCGACGACACCGTCTCGCCCGTCCGGGTGTCGAGTCCGAGACCGTCGATCTCCTGGAGCACGGTGGCCTGTGTGTTCGGCAACACGAGACCCAGCTCGGGTGCGCGGTGGATGCGCCGGCGCAGGTCGATCAGGTCGGGCAGGAGCCGATCCGCGTCTTCGAGGAGCTGCGCGGAATCGATCGTGCTCACGCGCCGAGACTACTCAGTGGTCCCGGAACCAACCCCGTAGCGCGGTCGAGAATTCCGACTCGTAGGTTCGATAGGTGCTCCGCAGGGCGTCGCCGGTTGCGGCGTCGGGATCGGCGACGATCTCCGCCGGCAGCAGCGGATCGAGCCGGATGTGTGCGAGCGCGGCCGCGCCGGCGACGAAGCTGTCCGCCAGTGCACCGTCGTCGGATCCCGCGAGCGCGCGTGTGACCTCGACCATTCGACTGGTCAGCATTTCGGCGCGCCGCGCCCAAAGCCGGGGTTCGAACAACCGGGCGGCGAGCTCCGGCATCGGTTCGTCCGGCCTCCCCGACCACCAGAGGCATTGCGCGTCGGCGATGTTCCACGATTCGGGCGGACCCGATTCACGGGGGAGGTTGTCGGGGCGGGTCCACACTCCTTCGCGCAGCGAGGCGAAGTGCAGCCGCCGCATCGCGTCGCGCAGTGCTGCCCGATCCCCCGCCTCGCGCGATCCCGGCGCCACGAGCGCGACCCGCCACGTGCCGTCCCATTCCGTCACCACCGGATCGAGGCTCCAGTCCTGTGCGCCCCGCCGGCTTTGCACCCGGCCCGCGAGCTCGTAGACGCCGTCGGCGCTGCGGAGCTCACCACGCTCCACCATGCGGCTGAGGGCGACCCGCGTGGTGCCTTCGCTCACGCCGAAGAGCCCGCACCACTGCACGAGGCGCGCCCCGCTCATGCGCGGCGGCCGCGTCCGGAGGAGCAGGCTCGCGATGACCGACCGCGCCGACAGGGGCCGCTCGAGCAGGGCATCCGACCCGCTCGTAGGCCCGTTTCGGCGGTGATCGGCGTCTCCGCCGATATTACGCTGTCGCAGCATCTGTCGATGGAGTGTAATATGCGGGCGTGACGACGACGATGATCCCGGAACCGGCCCTCCTCGACTCCGTCCGCCCGACCGAGCGCATCACCGCGGGCGGTCGACCGAATCCCGAGTTTCGCGAGCAGCTCCGCCGCATCCCCAACCGGCGCAATGCGTTGGCCGTCATCGCGCTGTACGTGCAGACCGTGGCGATCGTGCTCATCGCGGTCCGTTTCGACGACTGGCGGGCCTGGTCGAACTGGCTCGTCTGGATCGCCGCGTTCGTGCTCATGGGTCGCGCCCACGCCCAGTTCGCGGCGCTCATGCACGAAGCGGCCCACCGACTCCTCTTCCGCAATCGCAGGGCGAACGACTTCGTCGGCCGTTGGCTGCTCGGCTTCCCCTCGTTCACGCCGATCGACGCGTACCGGCGCGGCCACATGGCCCATCACCGCGACGAGTTCGGCCCGGACGAGCCCGACATCCCCCTCTACCGCGGCTATCCCATCTCCAAGGACTCGATGCGCCGCAAGCTCGTCCGCGACGCCACCGGTCGGACGGGCTGGAAGCTGTTCAAGGGTCTGCTGGGCGCAGTGCGCTCCGACAGTCCGCCCGTGCGGTTCCAGGCGCGCTGCATCGTCGCGACACAGCTCGTCCTCATCGCCATCGGAATCGCCCTGCACCACCCGTTGGTGTATTTCATCCTCTGGCTCGCGCCGTTTCTCACGGTGTGGCGCGTCATCAACCGGCTCCGCTCGATTGCCGAGCACGGCGGGATGCAGCGTTCCAAGGACCGCCGCTTGACCACACACAGCGTGAAGCAATCGCCATTGGCGCGCTTCGTCCTCGTGCCGTTCCACATCGGATGGCACCTCGCCCACCACGTCGATGCGGGTGTCCCGATGGCACACCTACCGAAGCTGCACGCCGAGCTGCAACGCGCGGGATACGTCGTCGAAGCGCTCGAATACCGCAGCTACACGGCGCTTTGGCGGAAGCTCTCGAGCGGTGCAAGCCTGCCGGGGTGAACACGTTCGACCCGACGTTCGAGGCGACGTTCGAGGCGGTCGCCGACCTCATGCGCGCCCAGGCCGCGCAGCGCCGCCTCCGCAGTGATCCGGTCGACGACGACACGATCCTGGCGCTCCTCGACCTCGCCGCGCACGCGAACACGGGCCGGCGCCGGAGATGCGCGTTCGTCGTCGTGCGCGACCCCGACGTCCGCCACCAGCTCGCGCGCACCTATCGCCAGGGCTGGTCCGTGTACAAGCGCATCCTCCGCAGCCGCTGGAGCGATGACGCCCTCCTCGAGGACCGGCAATGGCAATCCGACCACTTCGAGGACGTGCCCGTCCTGGTGGTCGCGTGCCTCCCCGGCCGCCGGCCCTTGTTCCCGGCGGTCGGCGCAGCCGCCTTCTACGGCATGGCCTTCCCGGCAGTCCAAAACCTCCTGCTCGGCGCGGCGGCCCGTGGGGGGGGGGGGGGGG
>JAUZEI010000672.1 GCA_030839105.1 Actinomycetota bacterium | reverse complement strand
CACGGTCTACGCCGCGTTACGTTTCGCGATCGTCTCGATCCGCACCAGCAAGCGGGGGATCGCGTACGGCACGATGGAAGAGCCGGCCGACCCCGACGACCTCGTCATGTTCCGCGGTCTGCTCGAGAAGATGCTCGACGGCACGTACTGGTCGTAATCGATTCGGGGTGGCGCCCCGTTGGTCGAGGACTAGACGAGGCCGCGTCGCACGATCGGGTACAGGTACCTGATCCCGAAGAGCAGCGCGAGCGCGAACAGCACGATGATCAGCGCCGCACCGGACCGGGCGAGCAGCCATTCGACGACGCTCGTGAACCCGTGGCGCGCGTCCCACCACGCTTTCGCGAGACCGCTCCGGCCGTGGACAACAGGTGCCCCGCTCGCCGTTCTCTCCGAGAGTGTTACCGCGAGCGACGAGAAGGTCGCCTGCCGATCGAGCAGGTTGATGCGGCCCTGGAGTTGATTGACCTCCGCCTGGGACGTCGTCACCCGGTCGCGCACCGAGAGAATGTCGCCGATCGACTGCGCGCGCGACAGCACGACGAGGAGCGCATCGCGTTCGCTCGTCGCGGCCGCGAGTTGCGCCTTCAGATCGGCGTACTGGTTCGTGACGTCGTTGCCGTTCTCGCTCTCGCCGAGCACCTTCACGTCCGGCAAGGCGTCGAGCTGCGTGATCGCGTTCTCGAACTTGGCGACGGGAACGCGAATCGTGATCT
The DNA here is from genome assembly GCA_030839105.1 of Actinomycetota bacterium. Classification (GTDB taxonomy): domain Bacteria; phylum Actinomycetota; class Acidimicrobiia; order IMCC26256; family PALSA-610; genus PALSA-610. The sequence goes on along the minus strand of JAUZEI010000672.1, from coordinate 4,550 downwards.
GCGCGGTCGCATCCGAGCCGAAGTTCGTCTTGCTGTCGGAGATGTAGCCGCCGAGGCCCACCGCCACCCCGCTGACGCGATTGACCGCGAGGCGCAGCGTCGCGTGCGGGACCTGGAGATCGAGGGTGCCGGTCTTCACGATCTTGGCCCCGTCGACCGGAAGCGAGGGATCGGGCCCGGACCGTCCGCCGCCGGGCGCGGTGCCACCGTTGGGCGCGGGCGCGGGCGCGGGCGCGGCCGTCGAGGCCGACTTGGAGCTCGACGAGCCGGCCAACATCGGAACCGCAAGCGCGATGCCGGCAAGCACGGCCGCGACGGCGAGCACCGACGCGACGACGCGCGCGCGGTCGGCGCGCCCGGGCGTGATCGTGTTGACGATGTTGTCGACCGCGTATTCCGCTCCCCGAGCCGGGACGGGAACGTCCTCGGCGATCCGGGCGATCAGGTCTTCGAGGACGGCTTCGTCGATCAGGTCGCTCATGGTGCGGTCACCTCGGTGTCGGGCCGGTAACCCGCGAGACGCGCGTCTGCGGCAAGGCGCCGGCGCGCTTCGTGCAGACGCGACTTGACCGTGCCCGGCCGGCGCCGGATTGCGATCGCGATCTCGCGTTCGCTGAGGCCGGCGTAGTACCGCAGGATCACGACGACCCGCAGCCCGTCCGGCAGATCGTGGAGCGTGGCGGCGAGCGCGTCGGCCGTCAGCGCCCGCTCGGCGGCCCGGTCCGGCTGCTCGCCCGCATCGGTGAGTTGCGCGTCGCGGAGATCGGCATCGACGCTGATCCGGACGCGCTCCCGTTCCCGGCGAGGCACCTCCTGGCGCAACTTCGAATAGCACGCGTTGACGAGCACCCGGTACAGCCAGGCGTCACGCCGTGAGTCGTCGGGCAACGCGTCCCGGAACCTCCACGCGCGCAGGAACGCGTCCTGCACGGCCTCCTCGGCGTCGGCGGGATTGCCGCAGATCAGCACCGCAGTGCGGTAGGTACGGGCGTAGCGGGCCCGCACCCACTCCTCCTGCACGGCTCCCCGATCGGTCACGCCCGGTATGACGCATCCGGACGCCGATTGGTTCGCGGCAAGTGCGAGAAGGTCAGAGCAAAGCGGCGACGAGCTGGTTGCCGACCCAGCGGCCGTAGCGCGCCGCGGTCCAGCCTCGTTGGCGAACCAGGAGATCCCAGAGCTCGACGGAGTTGTGGGTCCAGAGCACGTCGCGCGCCTCGGCGGTGGTCACGCCCCGCCGCAGGAAGCGTTCCGACCGCAGGTGTTGCGCGAAGTGGGTCATGCCCGTGAGGCGCTCGGCCTGGAGTCGTTGCCACACCTCGGCCGCGCCCGGATCGACGGCGCCCGCGTCGCGAACGACCAGCAGGATCGGCTGCGCCCGCGGCGCGATCTCGGCGAGATGGACGCCGTAGTCGAGCAGCTTCTTGCGGGCATCGGGCTCGGCCATGTTGCGCTGCACGAACTCGCGCTCCATCATCGGCACGGGTTCGTCGTCGCCGACGAGTGCGGTGTCGACCAGCGCCTTGACGAGTCCGGGTTTGTTCTCGAACGCCTTGTAGACGGTCTGGACCGAGACACCGGCCTCCGCCGCGACCATCGGGATCGTCGTGTTCGCGTAGCCGTGCGCGAGGAAAAGCTTCCGACCCGCATCGAGCATCGCCCGGCGGCTGGCGCGGGCCTGCAATCGACGACGACTCGCGTCGTACGGGCGTTTGGGCTTGACCGGGCCAGCCATTCGATAGATACTCCTATATCAGATAGAGAACACTCTACCGGATTGCGGACAGAGGAGCATGTGATGCCGTACGCCTTCGTGCAAGACGTCCCCGCCGACGAGAACATCTACGCCCAGGTCAAAGAGCTCTTGCCCGCGCATCCGCCGGGCCTCGTCGCGCACATCGCGTTGAAGCGTGATGGCGGGCTCCGCTACGTCGACGTCTGGGACACCCAGGAGTGCTGGGACCGTTTCCGCGCCGACCACGTGGAACCGGCGGTCGAGAAGGTGCTGGCGGGCTTCGGAATCCCGCACACGCACGACGACGTCACCATCGAACCGATCGACGTGGTCGACGTGTGGCTGGGAGAGTGAGCGATGGGTTCAGGCGCGGTCGCTCGGGTCGAGCGGACGTGGGCGACCGCGGGTGAGCAGAAGTTGTCCACGCGCAACTTCGGCATAGGGGCTTCGCTCACTCCAGCTTTCGCTCGGTCGGGTCAGACGCCGGGAAAGCACGCTTGCGTACCGAGGCGTGCGAGACCTTGCAGATCGCCGGGCGCGTAGTCGCGGACGTTGAGTTCGGCTTCGGAGAACATGACCTGGCGCCGATCGGACGTGTGGCCGAGGCCGACGAGGTGGCCGAGCTCGTGGAGGATGATGGCCCGGACGACCCCGCGGTCGGGAGCACGGGCCGGTGAGAGTTGTAGGCGGTCGAGCGTCACCTGTCCGGTCACGTACACGAGTCGATCCCGGCTCGCGTACACCGCCTCGGGTTTTCCCACGCCCGCGATGTAGCCCGCCAACGATGGTGTCGCGGTCTCATCGCTCCACGCGATGAGCACCGGAGCCCAACGGGTCGAGTCGTAACGCTCCGGTTGGTACGGCTTGCGGTCTTTGCTCGTCTTCTCCGTGGTCGGACCGTCGTTGACGAATTGGAGCCCGGTCGCCTTCTGCACGCGCGCGATCGCGCCCTGGATCAACGTCGCCCCGTCGGGCGGCGCACCGGCCGTGTTCACGACGTAGTGAATCGGGCGGCACGGGTCCCACGCGACGGGGACGGCGGAATCCCCGGGCTGATCGACTGCAACCTCGAACTTTCCGGGCCCGGGCGGCACCGCCGCCGGCGCACCGAGGGGTTGCGCAGCTTCTTCGCCGGACGGCGCCGGCTTGTCGGGCGCGAGCGTGGTCGGAGGACTCGACAGCTGCTGGATTGCGCTGTTCCCGTGGTGCGACCCGCGCAACTTCGGGATGCCCCACACCGCCGCGACGAGGACGATGAACGCGAGGAACGGTGCGAGGTTGCGAGCCCGGCCGGCCACCGAGCGCGCCGCCCGCCGACTGGGTTCGATCCCCGCCGTCGTATGCCGCCCGAACGGCTTCTCGTTCGTTCCCCACTTCTTCCCGTCGAAGTAGCGCTCACCTTCTCCGGTGGCACTCCACGGGTCGGGATACCAACCGGCCGCGCGTGGCAATTCCGGTACGTCGCGCTTCCCCACGCGGCCGAGGATAACGGTCGTGCCTCGGCCGAGGTAGGGCTCAGCTCGCATCCGGCGGTGGTTTGTTGCGCGGGTGGCGGGGATCGTTCGGCCCCACGAACGCTCGGCTGCCGGTTCCCTCGACAAGCGACCAGCCCTGGTTGGTTTTGAGTTTGTGGTCATGCGGGCAGAGCGGGTCGAGCTCTGAGAGTTTCGTGTGCCGCGTCTCGGCCCAGGGTTCGCGGTGGTCGATCTGCACGAACATGCTGGAGCATTCGATGTTCGCACATTTCGGTTTCGACCACAGCAGTGCGATGCGTTGTGCCGCGGTCGGCCCGCGGCCGAGGTGCGTCACGTTCGCGACGTCGACGCCCTTGGTGATCACCAATTTGAGGATCGATTCGCCCAACAACTCGCGCGCAACGCGGACCGGAACCGGTCCGATACCGACGATCTCGCAGGTCTCCTCGCCGGCGCGGGCGCCGCGGACCAATGCCTCGAAGCTGAGGTGCAACAGCCCGAGGTATCGCGTCTTCGGCCGGGGCCTCGACGCGGTCACGGACTCTGGATCAAGGTCGGTCGCGATGCCGGCCGTCGGAGTGTCGCGGTCGGCGAGGGTCATGAGCGCGTCGAACGCGTACGCCTCGCGCGGTTCGTGTTGTCCCGCCGCACGGGCGCGGCCATACATCGCGTCGAGGATCGGCTCCAACGCAGACTCGAAGCGGGTGCCGGCTTCCGCGGTACCACGCGCGACCAGATTCCAGGCGCCTTCGGCATCGGTAAACGTGCGGGCGCACCGGCCCTTGCGGATGCGCCGATGAGTGGCATCCGGATCCGGATCGGCTGCTGCCTGAGTGCGCAGACACTCGGCCCGCAGTTCGCTGAGGTTCGTCGTGGCGAGCGCGATCAACCGATCCTGCGCCGACGGATCCGCACCCGCGGCGGGCACGATCGCCTCGACCTGCGCGCTCGACAATGCACCCTCTCGCAGGGCGTCCGAAACAGCCCCCAAGCCGGGGAGCTCCTTCGAATTCTCCAACGCGCGCTGCGCCACATTCGTCGCCGTTCCGCCCAACTTCGCGAGGTGCGCGGCCGGCGAGCGCGCTCCCGCAGCCCGCCACGAACCCGCGGCCTCGACACGCGCGGCGAGCAACGTCTTCGCGTTCGCGCCCAACCGCTCGATCCCGTCGAACGCCTGCCACATCTCGGTCACATCGCAGAACGCGACCTCGTCGGGTTCGAGCACCCGGAGCATCGACGCAATCACGCGTTCCGCCAAACGTACATTCGCCAACCCGACGTGCACCCGTGCTTGGTCCTCCATGACCGCCACGCACACACCATGACAGCCAGGTGTGACA
>JAUZEI010000662.1 GCA_030839105.1 Actinomycetota bacterium | reverse complement strand
TTCAGCCACCAGTACGGCGAGTGGAACGCGTGCGCGTGGTGCGAACCGCGCTGGAAGAATCCCGCGCGTTCGAGCTTCAACTCGAGCTCGTGTTGGCGGTAGATGCGGACGTGTCCGCCGGGCGTGTCGTGGTAATGCCAGTTGAGCGCCCACGACACCCGCTCCGGCCAGCGCGTCGGGACCGTTGCGGCGATGCGCCCCCCGGGACGCAACACGCGTGCGATCTCGGTGAGCGCGCGCTCGTCGTCCCACACGTGCTCGAGCACTTCGGAGACGATGACGCGGTCGAAGGTGTTCGTCGCGAACGGCAGATCGAGCGCGTCGGCGTTGACGACGCCCGCCCATGCGTCGTACGACGCCTCGTCGCCTTCGATCATTGCGCCCATCACGGCGGCGACGTCTTTCAGGTCGGCCGCCGAGTAGTCGAGCGCGGTGACCCGCGCGCCGCGCCGCATGGCTTCGAACGCGTGCCGTCCGCCGCCGGAGCCGAGGTCGAGCAGGCGTTCACCCGGCAGCAGTCCGAGGCGGTCGAAGTCGACCGTCAGCATCAGGCCGCGTACCCGGCGTCACGGCGACGCTTCGCGTGGGCCGCCAGCTCGAGGTAGTACTGCTCCGCGGTTCCCTCGGCGGTCTTGCGCCACGTGAACCGGTCGAGGACGCGCCGCCGGCCCCGCTCGCCGAGCCGGGCCCGCAGTTCGTCGTTGCCCAAGACCTCGATGAGCATCTGCGCGAGCGCGCCGGGATCGCCGGGCGGCACGGTCATCGCGCCGTCGCCCGGGGAGCCGACTACCTCGGGCAGGGCGCCGCCGGTCGTGGTGACCAGAGGCACGCCGCAAGCCATGGCCTCGACGGCGGGCAGCGAGAACCCTTCGTACAGGGAGGGCACAACCGCGATCTCGGCTTCGGCATAGAGCTCGACGATGCGCTCGTCGGTCACGCCGCTGACGAACTCGATCGCGCCCTGGAGGCCGAGGCGCTCGATCTGTGCCGGCACCGCCGACTTGTGGCGAGGCTGGCCGATCACGACGAGGTGCGCGTCTTCGCGTTCGGTGCGAACCTTGGCCAACGCCTCGATGAGATAGGTCAGACCCTTCAACGGAACGTCGGCACTCGCCGTCGTCATCAACCGTCCCGGAACACGCGCGATGTGGGGAAGCGGCCGGAACTGCTTCTGGTCGACGCCGACCGGCACGATGTGCAACGTGTCGGGATGCACGCGCATCTGGGCGACGATGTCCTTCTTCGAATTGTGCGACACCGTGATGTGGCGCGGTAGCCGGCGCGCCACGTCCATCTGCATTCCCAGGAACCCGTACCAACGGCGCAGCGTCATGCGGCGAAACGGCGAGGACGCGGCTGCGAGGTCGAGGTCGCGGTCGACGGTGATCGGGTGGTGCAGCGTGTTGACGAATGGCCAGCCGTCGCGGACCAGACCGAGCAGGCCGCGTCCGAGACACTGATTGTCGTGGACGAGGTCGAACTCGCCACGACGTTCGCGCAGGTGTGCGTACACGCGGCGGCTGAAGGCGTAGGGCTCGGGGAACCCGGCCCCCGCCATGATCGCGAACTCCTCGACGTCGGAGCGGCTGCGGAACTCGTGCGGCCAGGGGACTCGGAACGGGTTCTCGCGCTTGTAGAGGTCGAGGCTCTGGATGCGCTCGAGCGTGACCGGGGCGTCGGCCACGGGCCACGGCGGACCGGCGAGCATCGTGACGGTGTGCCCGAGGTCGGCCAGCTCCCGGGTGAGGTGACGGCTGTAGACGCCCTGCCCGCCGCAGTGTGGATTACCGCGATAGACGAGGAATGCCACCCGCAGCGGATCGCCGGGCTCGGGCGTGCGCGGGCGCGAAAGGGCCGATTGGGGGGTGGGCATGAGGTTCCCAGGATGGAGGCCGGGCGACCCGAAAGGCAAGCCGCGCACTAGCGTCGACGAACGGTGACACCCCAAATCCTACCGAGCATGCTCAGCCGGTCACGTAGCGTGAGTGGACCCCGCTGGTCCCCGGCCGGCGACCGACTGGCGTGGATCGAGAGCTTCGACGGCCGGGCCGACCTCATGGTCGCGCCCGCGGGTCCGGGCGGCGACCTCGGCGGCCCGCCGGTGGTGGTCACGGCCGAGGGCGGTGTGGGGGGCGGATTCGCGTGGGTCGGCGACGATCTCCTCGTGGTTGCGGCCGCCGACGGACGCCTGGCGCTCGTGCACGCAGGGGGCGCGGTGGAGCGCTTCCTCTCCCGTGACGGCCGCGCCCTCGCACCCGTCGTCTCGACCCGGGGTGAGGTTGCCTGCGCGATCGAGCGGGACGACGCGTGCGACATCGCGACGCTTCCGCTCGACGGTTCCGCCTGGCCCGAACGGGTGTCGCTCGCCGACTACGCGTGGGATCCGGAATGGTCGCCCGACGGAGGCACGCTCGTCTGGCAGGAATGGGATCTGCCGAACATGCCGTGGCACGCCTCGCGTCTCGTTCGGCGCGACGCGCCCGGCGAGAAGGGCTCGGTGTTCGCTGCCGACGGCGCATGCAGTCAGCCCCGTTTCTCGCCGGACGGCACGCGACTCGCGTGGGTGAACGACGGCCGGCTCATCGTCGACGGCGAGGCGATCCCCGGACAAGAGGAACACGAGTGTGCGGAGCCGGCATGGTCGCCGGGCCAGCGTTCCTTCGCGTGGTCACCCGCGAGCGACGAGCTCGCGTGGTGCCGCAATGAGTCGGGATTCGGCCGCATGGTGATCGGCGCTCCCGGTCGCAAGTCGGCACGTGAGCTCTCTCGGGGCTGGCACCGCGACATCGCCTGGGGCGAACGCGGAATCGTGTGCGTACGCTCCGGCGCCGTCACGCCGCCGCAGGTAGTCGTCCTCGCGCCGAACGGTTCCGCGCGGCGCGCGATCGCGCGCGGTGCGGTGGGCGGTTTCGAACGCACGGGACTCGTCGAACCCCGACCCGTCACCTGGAAGTCGGGGAGTGCACTCGTACATGGTCTGTTGTGGCGCGCCCCCGCGGCCCGCGGGCCGTCGCCGATGATCGTGCATGTGCACGGCGGCCCGACCGGGCAGGCGGCCGCCGACTGGAACCCGCGGGTGCAGTGGTTGGTCCAGCAGGGCTATGCAGTGTTGCAACCGAACCACCGGGGGTCGTCCGGCTACGGCGTGGCGTATCGCAACGCCCTCGACGGCCAGTGGGGCGAGGTCGACACCGCCGACGTTGCTGCCGGCATCAAACATGCGGTCAAAGAGGGTTGGGGAGCCCCGAGTCGAATCGCGCTGATGGGTTCGAGTGCAGGTGGCTTCACCGCGCTCAACGTCGCCGCCCGCCACCCCGACCTCGTAGGCGCAGTCGTGGCGCTGTATCCCGTCACCGACCTGGTCGATCTCGCCGCGACGACACACCGGTTCGAGTCGGGAGACCTTGCACGGTTGGTCGGGCCTCTACCCGAGACTCGGGCCCAATACGTCGCGCGTTCGCCGCTCGCCCATGCGTCCGAGATCCGCGCACCGGTGTTGCTGTTGCAGGGCGACCAGGACCGCGTCGTGAATCCGGAGCGCGCGACGACGTTCGCGGACGCGCTGCGCCGCGCCGGGGTCGAGGTGGAATTCCACGTGTACGCGGGCGAAGGTCACGGTTGGCGGCGCGCCGAGACCGTCGCCGACGAACTCACGCGTGTCTCGTCGTTCCTCGCGCGGTGGTGCTGACGCGATGACGGTGCTGAACTGCTGATGGCGCTCGCCGACCTCGCGTACCAGGGACCCGAGCGCGGCGCGGATCGAGCCGTGCTGCTCGCGCACGGCGCCGGCGCCGACATGAACGCGGCGACACTCACCACCGTTGCCGACGCGTTGGCCGCCGCGGGGATCCCGTCGCTGCGGTTCAACTTTCCCTACAAGGCGGCTGGTCGGCGTGGGCCGGATCGTCCGCCCGTGCTCGAAGCCGCGCTGCGGGAAGCGGTCAGCGAGCTCGCGAGCCGCGCCAAGGTGCCACCCGAACGCGTGGTGCTCGGAGGGAGGTCGATGGGCGGCCGCATCGGCTCCATCGTCGCGGCCGACGACGGCGCGCTCGGCCTGGTCCTCCTGGGCTACCCGTTGCACCCGCCCGGCCGGCCCGCACAACTCCGCATCGAGCACTTTCCGCGCCTGCGCATGCCGGCGCTCTTCGTGAGCGGAACACGTGACGCGTTCGGGTCACCCGAAGAGTTGCGGCGTGAAACGAAGAAGGTGAAGGGCCCGGTCTCGTTCTTTTGGGTCGAGAGCGGCGACCACGGCTTCAAGCCGCTGAAATCGAGCGGTCTCCGCGTCGACGCGGTGCTCGCCGACGTGGCCGCGGCCGTCGTCGATTTCGTTACCGGGCTTCCCGACCGGAAGTGACAGACTCGCGGCGTGCGAGTCGAGCGCTGGTTCTCGTTCGTCGACCTCTCGGGATTCACCTCCTTCGGCGACCAGTTCGGCGACGACGAGTCGGTGCGGGTGCTCACCCTCTTTCGGGGCGCGGTCCGTCAGGTGGCGACCGATTTCGGCGTCCGCATCGCGAAGTGGCTCGGTGACGGGTGCATGCTCGTCTCGGTCGATCCGGCGCAACTCGTCGCCGCGGTGCCGAAGCTCGAGGGCATCACGCACGACCTGGAGTTGCCGTTGTCGATGCACGCGGGCTGCGCGGGCGGCGATGTGATTCTCCTCGAGGGCGACGACTACACCGGACGGTCGGTGAACCTGGCGGCGCGTCTCGCGACCGCGGCCCGTCCCCACGAGATCCTCGCGACGGTCGACCTCGCTGCTTACGCCGCGGACGACCTGTCGGTCGAGCCGGCCGGGATGATCACCGTTGCCGGCATCCACGATCCGGTGGAGGTCGTCCGCTTTGGTTGTGCGGCGGCCGGCGATACCGTGCGCGCATGACGGACTACGAAACCGTTGAGCTCACGCGCGACGGTCACGTCGGATGGCTGCGCCTGAACCGTCCCGCCAAGCTCAACTCGTTCACGATCCAGATGTGGCAGGAGTTGCGCGCGCTGGGCAAGGAGCTGCGCGACGACGCCGATCTGCGCGCGCTCGTTGTGATCGGGAACGGTCGCGCGTTCTCGTCGGGGATCGATACGTCGGTGTTCACCGCGGGCTCGACCGATTCGATCGAAGGCGGTGACGACGTCGGTACGCGTCACCGTGATCCCAGTGTCGACGGCATCCTGCGCACGCAGGAGTCGTACTCGTGGCTCGAGGAAGCGCGCTATCCCACGATCGCCGCAGTGCGCGGGTTCGCGCTCGGCGCGGGATTGCAGATGGCGCTTGCGTGCGACATCCGCGTCTTCGCGCGCGGTACGTCGGTCGGATTGCTCGAGCACAAGTACGGCATCCTTCCCGACCTCGGCGGAACGCAGCGACTGCCGCGCGTCGTCGGCGCGGGCAAGGCCAAGGAGATGATCTGGACGGCCGCGCGCATCGATGCCGAGGAGGCGTATCGCATCGGTCTGTGCGAGCGGCTCGTCGACGACGGCGCGTTGGAGTCGAACGTAGGCGAGCTCGCCGCCGCTATCGCCGCGCAGCCGCCGCTTGCCGTGCAGGGCGCGAAACGCGCCGTCGACGCGGCCGACCGCGTACCGGTGCCCGAGGGACTCGTGGTCGAGGCGGAAGCCCAGGCGATCTGCCTCAAGTCGGACGACATGCGAGAGGCCATCCTGGCCTTCATGGAACAACGCCGACCCGACTACTCCGGTAAGTAGTATTTTCCGCCGTGACACGATTCCGTGTCCGCGCGAGCGGGCCCCTCTCCGGCCGCGTGCAACCGTCGGGCGCGACCAAGAACGCCGGTCTCAAGCAGATGGCCGCCGCGCTACTCGCGCCCGGCATCACCACGTTGCGCAATGTGCCGACCGTGCGTGACCTCGACGTCATGATCGAGCTGCTACGCGCGACGGGCGCCGTCGTCGACCGGTCCGAACCTGACGTCGTGCGTGTCGACGCCAGCGGCGACCTCACGCCGGAAGCTCCATACGAGCTCGTCGCGAGCATGCGCGCCTCGTTCAACGTGTTGGGTCCCTTGCTCGCCCGCTGCGGGCACGCGCGCGTCGCCCTTCCCGGCGGCGACGCGATCGGCAGCCGCAAGGTCGACATGCATCTCCGTGGCCTCCAGGCAATGGGCGCCGAGGTCGAGGTCACGCACGGATACGTCGTGGCGCGCGCGGAGGTGTTGCACGGGGCCCGGACCGTCCTCGAATTCCCCAGCGTCGGCGCGACGGAAAACCTCATGTGCGCGGCCGTCCTGGCCAAGGGCACGACGGTCATCGAGAACGCGGCCCGCGAGCCCGAGGTCACCGCGCTCGCCACGTTCCTCAACCGCATGGGCGCGCACCTGTTGGGCGCGGGATCGTCGACGATCGAGATCGAGGGCGTCGAAGAGCTCCACGCGGTCGACAGCGAGATCATGGCCGACCGGGTCGAGGCCGTCACGCTTCTCATGGCGTGCGGCATCGCCGGCGGCGAGATCGAGCTCGTCGGAGTGCTGCCCGAGTACGTCGAGATGGTGTCGATGAAGCTCTGCGAGATGGGCATGCGTGTCTCGCCGACGAGCGACGGCGTGTGGGCACTGGCCACAAAGCGCCTGCGAGCGGTCGACGTCGCGACGTTGCCGCACCCCGGCTTCGCCACCGACTTCATGCCGCTCGCGGTCGCGCTGATGACGGTTGCCGAAGGCAGTGGGATCGTCACCGAGAACGTGTACGACGGCCGCTTCCAGTTCGTCGACGAGCTCGCGCGCATGGGCGCGGACGTCCGGACCGAGGGCCGCCACGCCATCGTGCGGGGCGTCGGTCGGCTGTCCGGCGCCCCGGTACAGGCCTCGGACGTGCGGGCCGGCGCCGCGCTGGTGCTGGCGGGGCTCGTGGCCGACGGCGAGACGATCGTCCACCACGGCGAGCACATCGAGCGGGGCTATTCCGACCTGGCCGGCCGACTCCGCTCGCTCGGCGCCGACGTCGAGCGCCTGGACGACTGACTTCGAGGGCCGGCGGTTGGGTCCGAGCCGGTCCGGGTCGAAGCGTGTCGGGAACAAGCGCGATACTGGAGTCGTTGTGCCGGGCATATGCCGGCTTCTGAGTCTGGAGACTTGATGGCGCTCGATCTTGCCGAGATGGAACCCGGTGTCCTCGAGGCGATCGAGGCCATCCGCCCTGCGCTGCAGAGCGACGGCGGCGACATCGTCTTCAACGGCATCGACGAGGACTACGTCGTCCATGTGTCCCTCGTCGGCGCGTGCGGCACGTGCCCGGTCTCGATGATGACGCTCAAGGCCGGCGTGGAGCGCATCATCATGGACCGCGTCCCCGGCATCACCGAGGTCGTTGCCGACGAGTAGCGTCGGCGCTCCATGGGAGACGCCAACGCCGAGCTCGTCGAGCGCGCGCTCCGAGGTGACAGGCGTTCCATCGCCAAGGTCCTTTCTCTGGTCGAACGGGGCGGCGAGGGTGCACGGGTTGCGATCGAGATGCTGCATCCGCGCACGGGTAACGCGTGGTCGATCGGCATCACCGGCGCGCCCGGCGCCGGTAAGTCGACCCTGACCGACCAGCTCGTCGCGCGGTTGCGCGCAACCGGCGAAGAGGTCGGCGTGCTCGCGGTCGATCCGACGAGCCCGTTCAGTGGCGGTGCGATCCTGGGCGACCGCGTGCGCATGCAAAGCCACACGACCGATCCCGGCGTCTTCATCCGTTCGATGGCGACCCGCGGTCATCTCGGCGGACTGGCGCTCGCGACCCCGCAGGCCGTCCGGGTGCTCGACGCGGTGGGCAAGGCGTGGATCGTCATCGAGACGGTCGGTGTGGGCCAGGTCGAGGTCGAGATCGCCGGCCACGCCGACACGACGGTGGTCGTCGTGAACCCGGGTTGGGGTGATTCGGTGCAGACCGCGAAGGCCGGCCTGATGGAGATCGCCGACGTGTTCGTGATCAACAAGGCCGACCGGGCGGGCGCGGCCGACACCCGGCGCGACCTCGAGAGCATGCTCGACCTGGCCGAGCAGGGTACGTGGC
>JAUZEI010000653.1 GCA_030839105.1 Actinomycetota bacterium | reverse complement strand
CAGTCGATCGCGGGCGACGCGGTACTCGGGTGACTCGCCCGGAAACGTCGGTGTCATGCGTCGGACTCCTGCTCTCGTGGCGCGGGCACGCCTACCGAGTGAGACTGCCGAGCGGGCCCGGACTCATCGCGGCTCCCGCCAATGTAAGCAGCCCGAGCGGCGCACCTCTGCCACTCGATGGCGAGCCGGTTCGATCGACGACCACACGTGAGTCGCCGGCGAAGCGCTACAAGCCCCGCGCGCCGTACAGCTCGCGCATGAACGCAGCGACGGGCGCGGGCGCCTTCTCGAGGGATCCCGAATCGAACGGAGGTTGCGGGTCGTACTCGATGCCGAGTTGCACGCCCTGCGCGTACTCGTCTCCCGCGATGCGCGCCACGAGGGTGAGACCCATGTCGATGCCCGACGAGACTCCGGCGGCGGTGATGATCTTGCCCTGCTCGACGACCCGCCGACCGGTCGGGATCGCGCCGTACTCCTTCAACCGGTCGAGGCTCGCCCAGTGCGAGGTCGCTTCCTTGCCGTCGAGTAGTCCCGCCGCCGCGAGCAGCATCGAGCCGGTGCACACCGACGTGGTCCACGTCGTAGTGGCGTCGACGACGCGGATCCACTCCAGCAAACCGGTGTCGTCTTCGAGTGCGCGCGTCGCGAATCCGCCCGGGACCACGAGCACGTCTGCGCCCGTCACGTCCGCGAGCGAGTGGTCGGCCATGAGCGCGAGGAACTTGTTGTCGGTGCGCACCTCACCCGCGGACTGTGCCACGAACTTCACGTTCGCGTCGGGAAGACGTTGCAGCACCTCGTAGGGCCCGACGATGTCGAGCGCGGTGATTCCTTCGAACAAGAGACACACGATGTCCACGGAAGCTTCCTCTTTCTTCGGAGTGGCTACGCCGGTTGGAACGAACGGAAACGATGTCGGTAGTCGGTCGGGCTCGCGCCGACGCGGCGCGCGAACGCCCGGCGCAGCGTCTCGGGTGTGCCGAAGCCGGCGGTCACCGCGACCTCATCGACGGCGAGCGCGGTCGTCTCGAGCAGACGCCGTGCCACCTCGACGCGCACCTGTTCGACATAAGCGGCCGGTGTGCAACCGACCTCGGCGCGAAAGACGCGCGCGAAATGTCGTGGACTCATCGCCACGCGTGCCGCGAGCCGTTCGACAGTGTGATCTTCGGCGGGGTGCTCGCCGATCCAGGCCTGCAATTCGCGGAGCGGATCGCGCGCGACGCGTTGCGCGCTCAATTGCGCGCTGAACTGCGCCTGCCCGCCCGGCCGTTGCACATACATGACGAGCTGGCGGGCGACGGCGCGCGCCACGTCCGGGCCCAGATCGTCGGCAACGAGCGCGAGTGCAAGGTCCATCCCCGCGGTTACGCCGGCCGACGTCCACACGTTGCCGTCCTGCACGAAGATGCGATCGCCCTCCACCTCGACGAGCGGGTACTTCTCATCGAGCCGGTCGCACGACGACCAGTGGGTCGTCGCCCGCCTGCCGTCGAGCAGCCCGGCCGCGGCGAGAACGAACGCACCCGTGCACACGGAGGTGACGCGGCGGCTGCGCCGAGCGAGCAGCGACACCGTCCGCACCAGCTTCGAATCGTGCGCGGCGGCGAAGGCACCCTCGCCGCCCACGACCACCAAGGTGTCGATCGCTCCCCGCACCGACGCGAACGAGCGGTTGGCCACGATCCCCGGACCGCGCGTGCTCGCGACGGGTCCGGCGTCTGTTGCCGCGACCACCAACTCGTATCCGCCTGACGCACCGAACACCTCGTGCGGCCCGACGAGGTCGAGCGCGGTGATGCGGGGATACACGACGAAGACGACGCGGCGGCTCACGCCACCCATACTGGGCTCGGGACCATCTGGCAGCAATGACATTGTTCGGACAATTCCTGCCACGCCTCGGTGACCTTCGCGGCCGCCCGTCAGTCCCCGAGCGCCCGCCAGTGGGCCAGCTACGATCGCCCGCCGCTCATGGATCTCTCCTTCAGTCCCGAAGAGGAAGCGTTTCGCGCCGAGTGCCGCGCCTGGCTCGACGCGAACGTGCCGCGTCCCGCGCTCCCGTCGGGCGACACCCGCGCCGGCTTCGCGGCCCATCTGGAATGGGAGCGCAAGCTCTTCGACGCTCGCTTCGCCGTCGTGTCGTGGCCCGCGGAGTTCGGCGGCCGCGACGCGAGCCTGTGGGAGTGGCTCATCTTCGAGGAGGAGTACTACCGCGCCGGCGCACCCCCGCGCGTGACGCAAAACGGCATCTTCCTGCTCGCGCCGACGATCTTCGAGTTCGGTACTCCCGACCAGCAGGCGCGCATCCTCCCGAAGATGGCGGCGGGCGAGGAGACGTGGTGCCAGGGTTGGTCGGAGCCCAACGCGGGCAGCGACCTGGCGGGAATCCGCAGCAAGGCGGTGGCCGACGGCGACGACTACCTGCTCACCGGACAGAAGACGTGGACAACACGCGGCGCGTTCTGCACGCACCTCTTCGGGTTGTTCCGCAGCGATCCCGACGCCGAGCGCCATCACGGCCTCACCTACTTCCTCGTCGACCTCGCATCCCCGGGTGTCACCGTG
>JAUZEI010000644.1 GCA_030839105.1 Actinomycetota bacterium | reverse complement strand
GCCCTCGACGAACGCCTCGACGACCGGGGCTTCATCGTCCCGGGGCTGGGCGACGCGGGGGACCGCCTCTACGGCCTCGCGCACTGACTCAGGTGTTCGATCGCACGTCGTCGGGGAGGCCGCCGCCGGCCTGTACGGCTTCGACCAGCTTGGCCAGTGCCGTGAGGGCCACCCGCTGCGACCACGGCCCGTAGGACACGCGCGCCACGCCGAGCTCCGCGAGGCGGGACAGCCCCGGCATCCCCGGCCGCCCGATGACGGTGAGCCGCTGTCGCCCGAACGCCTCGACCAGCGCGCCGATCTGCTCCTCGTCGAGCCGGCCCGGCACGAAGACCAGCGGCGCGCCGACGTCGAGGTAGGCCCGGCCGCGCTCGATCGCGTCCGCCAGCACGTCCGCCTTGTCGCGGTCGCCGGCGCGCAGGAAGGCGTCGGTGCGTGCGTTCAGCACGAAGTCCGGGACGCCCTCGGCGGCCGCCGCCTGGATCGCGGCGGACACGCGCGCGACGGCCTCCGGCAGCGGTCGCAGCTGGTCCTCCAGGTTGGCCCCGCAGACGCCGGCCGCGACGGCCCGCCGGACGGTGTCGTCCGGGTCGCCGTAGCCGGCCTCGAGGTCGGCCGTCACGGGCAGGGTGGTGGCCGCGACGATCCGCTCCACCTCGCCGATCATCTCCGCGACCGGGATGTTCTCGCCGTCCTCGTAGCCGCGCGACGCCGCGATCGAGTGGCTCGCCGTGGCGAGCGCCTTCGTCCCGGGGATGGCGCTCACGACCTTGGCGCTGGCCGAGTCCCAGACGTTGACCACCGTGAGGAGCTCCGGGTCGCGATGGAACTGCAGCAGCGCGGTCGCATCGGCCTGCGGGTCGTGCTGTGTCACGGGGAGGTCCTTCCTGGGGGCCGGCTATCCGGCCGGGATCGGCACGGCGAAGGCGGATCGCTGCGGCACACGTGTGTGGCCGCGGCCACGCCTGTCGAGTTCCTCCGCGAAGTCCACGGAGTTGACGAGTGCCCCGCCGTTGGGGTCGTTGTTGAAGTAGGCGAACACGTCCTCGTGGTCGTCGTACACGTCGATGATCCTCTCCGCCCACTGACCGATGACGTGCCGCGAGTAAAACGGCCACGGCTCGGCCGTCCCGTGATGCCAGCGCACGTACCCCCAGTCGGACGTGCGCCACAACGGGGAGACCGGCGTGTCCGCCCGATCCGCCCAGACGAGACAAGCATTTCGTTCGGTCAGTACGGCGCGGACGTCGTCCGTCCACCAGCGGTCGTCGCGCGGCTCGACCGCGATCCGCAGGCCGGCGGGGAAGGCGTCCAGCGTCTCGGCCAGCCCAGCTACGTCGACGTCCATCTTCGGCGGCAGCTGCACGAGGATCGGGCCGAGGTGTTCGCCCAGCGCCGTGGCGCGCTCGAGCAGCAGGTCGACGGGCGGCCTGGGGTCCTTCAGCCGCCGGATGTGCGTGAGATAGCGGCTGGCCTTCACGGTGATGATGGCGTCGCTCGTCGCGCGCGCGGCCCAACCGGCGAAGACCTCACGCTTGGGCAGCCGGTAGAAGGAGACGTTGAGCTCGAGGGTCTGGTAGTCGGCGAGCGCGTGCTCGTACCAGCGGCCCTTCGGGACGCCGCGCGGGTAGTAGAACTCGCGCCAGTGGTCGTACATCCAGCCCGACGTGCCGATCAGGACGGTCATGCCGGCAGTTCTGCCCGCCCCGGCCGACCGGTTACCCATCCGCCGGCCGTCAGCGCGGAAGAAAACTGGACCCCTGGGGGTCACGATCTTCCGCGGGGGCCGCGGGAGCCGCGGGGTCCGGAGCCGGAGGGGCTCACTCCTTGGCGAGGAGCTTCGGCCGTTGTTCGAGCTGGGACAGGCCGTTCCAGGCGAAGTTGGCGACGTGCGCCGCCACGACCTCGCGCTTGGGCTTGCGCACCTCGAGCCACCATTGGCCGGTCAGGGCGACCATGCCGACGAGCATCTGCGAATACATCGACGCGAGCTTGGTGTCGAGGCCGTGCGCCTTGAACTCCCGCGCCAGCAGGTGCTCGACCTGCGACGCGATGTCACCGAGCAACGAGGACAGCGTGCCGGTGCCGGATGCGACGGGCGAGTCCCGCACGAGGATCTTGAATCCCTCGTTGTTGTCCTCGACGTAGGACAGGAACGCGAGGGCCGCCCGCTCCAGCAGGACCCGCGGCGAGCCGCTCGAGGACAGCGAGTTGGTGATCCGGTCGAGCAGTTCCTGCATCTCGCGGTCCACGACAACGGCGTAGAGGCCCTCCTTGCCGCCGAAGTGCTCGTAGACGATGGGCTTCGAGACGCCCGCGCGGGACGCGACCTCCTCGATCGACGTGCCGTCGAAGCCCTTCTCCGCGAACGACCGGCGGCCGACGTCGAGCAGCTGCTCGCGCCGGTCCTTGCCGGTCATCCGTACGCGTTGCGGTTTTTGATCGGCCACGTCAGCTGGCGGCGTCGACGCGGCGCGCATCCATGCGCGCGGCGTCGGGCCAGCGCACGTCCGTCGCCCAGCCGAGCTTCTCGAACAGCTGGATGGCACGCGCGCTGCTGTCGATCTGGCCCTTGAGCACGCCGTGGCGCGCGCAGGTCGGGTCCGCGTGGTGGCTGTTGTGCCAGGACTCGCCGAACGACGGGATCGCGAGGGGCCAGAAGTTGGCCGACTTGTCGCGGCTGCGGAACGGGCGCTCGCCGACGGTGTGGCAGATGGAGTTGATCGACCACGTGACGTGGTGGAGCACGAAGACGCGGACGAGGCCGCCCCAGATGAACGCGGTGACTGCACCCTGCCACGACCAGGTGACGAGTCCGCCGATCGCCGCGGGGAGCAGCAGCGTCACGGCGACGATGCCGAAGAACGCCTTGTCGATGCGGATCAGGTCCTTGTCCTCGAGGAGGTCAGG
>JAUZEI010000624.1 GCA_030839105.1 Actinomycetota bacterium | reverse complement strand
GTACAGCTGTGCGCTTTCGCCCGTCTCCTCGCCGAGCCGCACGAGCACCGGGCGGCCGGCATCGGGAAGCCCGCGCCCGGCAACCGCGCCCCATGCCGCGAGCCGGCGCCCGAGGACGAAGCGCCCTTCGCCGTCGCGGCTCACGACGCCGTGGCGTTCGAGCGCGACGGCCAGCCGGTAGGCGGTCGGGCGCGCGAGCGCGGTTTCACGCTGGAGGTCGGCGAGCGAGCACGGTCCTCGGCGGGCGATCGTGTCGAGCACGAGAACCGCGCGGTCGATCACCTGGATGCCGCTTGTTACACTGACCATCTAGCGATACTAGCGTCTCATATTGTGAGACAGGAGCCGTCGATGCCCACCACGCCGCCCCAGACCCTCTCCGAAAAGTTGTGGGATCGCCACGTCGTCCACTCCGCGGAGGGCGAGCCCGATCTCCTCTACATCGACCTGCATCTCGTGCACGAGGTCACCTCGCCCCAGGCGTTCGACGGCCTGCGGGCCGCGGGTCGCGGTGTACGCCGTCCCGACCTCACCGTCGCGACGATGGACCACAACGTTCCGACCGCCGACCTCGACAAGCCCATGGCCGATCCGATCTCGGCGAAGCAGATGGAAGTACTCGCGCGCAACTGCGAGGAGTTCGGGATCCGTCTCTACGGCATGGGCGACCCGGGGCAGGGCATCGTGCACGTCATCGGTCCGGAGCAAGGTCTGACCCAGCCCGGCATGACCATCGTCTGCGGCGACAGCCATACCTCCACGCACGGCGCGTTCGGCGCGCTGGCGTTCGGCATCGGCACGAGCGAGGTCGAGCACGTGCTCGCCACGCAGACGCTCCCGCAGATGCGGCCGGGAACAATGAGCATCACCGTAGACGGCGAGGTGCCGTCGAGCGTCTCGGCCAAGGACATCGTCCTTGCGATCATTGCCCGCATCGGAACGGGCGGCGGGATCGGATCCGTCATCGAATACCGCGGATCGGCGATTCGCGAATTATCGATCGAAGGGCGCCTGACCGTTTGCAACATGTCGATCGAAGCCGGCGCCCGTGCCGGTCTCGTGGCCCCGGACGACACGACGTTCGCGTACCTCGAGGGTCGGCGGTTCGCGCCGAAGGGTGCGGAGTGGGAGCGCGCGCTCGACGACTGGCGGGCGCTCGTCACCGACGACGGTGCGACGTTCGGCAAGGAGGTGTTCATCGACGCGGCCACGCTCCGGCCGCACGTGTCGTGGGGCACCAATCCCGCGCAGACCGTCTCCATCGACGACAACGTCCCCGATCCCGACGCGTTCACCGACGCGTCGCTGCGCGAGTCGGCGAAGCGCGCGTTGATCTACATGGGCTTGAAGGCCGGAACTCCGATGCGCGAGATCCCGGTCGACACCGTGTTCATCGGGTCGTGCACCAACTCGCGCATCGAAGACCTGCGCGTCGCGGCCGACGTCGCCCGCGGTCATCAGGTGCAGGCCGGCGTGCGCACGTTGGTCGTTCCCGGATCCGCGGCGGTGAAGGCGCAGGCCGAGGCGGAGGGACTCGACGGTGTGTTCCGTGCGGCCGGCTTCGACTGGCGTGAACCCGGGTGCTCCATGTGCCTGGCGATGAATCCCGACAAGCTCGCCCCCGGCGAACGATGCGCCTCGACGTCGAACCGCAACTTCGAAGGACGCCAGGGCAAGGGCGGACGGACGCATCTGGTCTCCCCCGCCGTCGCCGCCGCGACCGCGATCGCCGGCCACTTCTCGACTCCGGAGGACCTGCGCTGATGGAACGGGTAACTGTGATCACCGGGCGCGGCGTGCCGTTGCAGCACTCCGACGTGGACACCGACCAGATCATCCCGAGCGACTGGCTGAAACGCGTCGAGCGCACCGGCTTCGGCGAAGGCCTGTTCTCGGAATGGCGGGAGAACTCCGACTTCGTCCTGAACCAAGAACGCCACCAGGGCGCCAACATCTTGGTGGCCGGCCCGAACTTCGGCACCGGCTCATCGCGCGAGCACGCGGTGTGGGCCTTGATGGACTATGGGTTCCAAGCAGTCCTGTCGACACGCTTCGCCGACATCTTCCGGAACAACTCCGGGAAGATGGGGCTCGTCGTCGCGGCCATCCCGGAGGCCGCCGTCGCGCAGCTGTGGGAGGCCATGGAAGACGATCACAATCTCGAGATCGTGATCGACGTCGAACACAAACGAGTGGCCGCGCCCGCCATCGGCCTCGACGTGGCGTTCGAACTCGACGACTTCACGCAGTACCGACTGCTCAACGGACTCGACGACGTCGGGCTGACGTTGCGGCACGCGGACGACATCGACGCGTTCGAGTCGAAGCGCCCGACCTGGCTGCCGTCGGCCGGCCTACCTGCGTGACCGTCCCCGCTCGGAGGACGCCGCGTTAGGCGGCGGGCTGGAATGCGTCCGCAATCTGGCGCGACACCCACGTGTCGGCCAGCTCGTGCGCGAGCTCGACGGTCTGGTCATGCGCCGCCAGATATTCGAAGAAAGCAATCACACTCATCACACGTCCTCCGCCGATATGTCTTCCCGCCATGAGTACGGGATTCATGACTACGGGGTTCAAGTTTCGGGCTGCGGGCTTTGTTCCCGCGCGGGCGCCCGCTCAAGCACGCGCCGGGCGGGTTCCCGCGACGACTGCGAGCTCGCGCCACTTCCGAAAAGCAGTCAGAATTCGCGAACCCGACCGAGTTCAACCAGGTCAGATGCTGTTCGACTGCGACGTGCTGGTTCGACGGATCATCGTCGTCGGCGTGCGCCAAGGGCGGCAAGAAATTCGTCGTGACGCTCTGCGGTCGGTGACGCATCGGGTTCGGCGTTCACGAGCAGTCCACGGTCGCAAGACGGCGAACACCGGTCGTTGCCGAGAATCGTCAAACCTTTCAGCAAACAGGTCCCCCGGCGCGCAGCAGAGAACTGAGAGGATTCCGGCCGTGAGACGTCTCCCCGCCCCCGGCCCCGTTCCTGCTGCCGTCGAAGTCGCACGCCGTGCGTAGGAGCGTGAAGGGCGCGCTGGGCCTCGGGCTCGTCGGTGGCCTCGCGTTCACGGCGTGGCCCGCGTTCGTGGCGC
>JAUZEI010000536.1 GCA_030839105.1 Actinomycetota bacterium | reverse complement strand
ATCCGGCGCTCCGGGCGCGGCTGGGTCACGCGGCTCGAGATCGGGCGGTGGGCGAGTACTCCTACGATCGGCTCGTTGCGCGCCTGTTACCGATTGCCCGCGGCGACCTTTCGGCCGCCGGGATGCTTCCTCGCTGACCGCTCCTCCCCGGTAGATTGGCCGCCGTGACCGGGAAGGCGATCGTCGTCGCATCATGGTCGACGCTCGCCCTGTTTGCGGTCGTCGCCATCCCAGACTCGCTCGGCGTGCACGGGCTGAACACGACCGCGACGATCCTCAGTGTCCTGCTCTTCGCCGCGTCGCTGCCGATCTGGATCTACGCGTTCGGGCTGGCGTTGGTGCGCTCCACCCGCGGCGACGACATCGCCGTGGCGTCGTGGGTGTTCCTCACGCCGTCGGCGCCGAAGGAGATTCGACGTCACCTCCTCGGCGCGACCGCAGTCTGCGTCGCCCTTGCGCTCGCAACAGGTTGGGCGAACCCGTTCGGCGTTCTCGTCCCGATGCTCCAGCTGGGTTGCGCGGCGCTATGGGGCGCGCGACACGGCGTCTATCCCGCCCGGCGCGCGCCGGTCGTCGTGAAAGGAGCGCGGCGATGACCGAGACCGCGAACGAACGCATCCGAATCGAAGCCTCGGCCGACCGGTGTTGGGACGTCGCGGTCGACTTCGAGTCGTACCCCGAGTGGGTGCGCGACGTGAAAGACGTGCACGTCCTCGAGCGCGACGAGGAGGGCCGGGGCAAGCGCGTCGAGTACCGCGCGGCCGCGCTCGGCAAGAGCGTTCGTTACGTGCTCGAGTACGACTACTCCGAGGCGCCGACGGCGTTCTCGTGGAAGTTCACCGAAGGTGACATGCTCCGTCGCCTCGACGGGCGCTATCAGTTCGATCCCGACGGTCCCGCGTCGACGCGCGTGCACTACGAGCTCGCGGTGGAGCTCGCCGTACCGCTGCCGGGACTCCTGAAACGCCGGGCCGCCGGACTCATCATGGGCAGCGCGCTGAAAGAATTGAAGAAGCAGGTCGAGGCCGTCGCCTGAAGCGCGGCCGCGGCCGCGTGCGCGGCTCGGGTCGGGCCTTGACCTCGGCGGTAGCCTCGCCGTCTGATGCGCATTCTGTTGTTCACCGGCAAGGGTGGTGTCGGCAAGACCACCGTCGCCGCCGCCACGGCCGCGCAGGCCGCCGAGTTCGGAATGCGCACGATCGTCTGCTCGACCGACCCCGCGCACTCGCTCGCGGACGCCTTCGACGTTCCGCTCGGTGATCGCCCGACGCCGATCGCACAGGGCCTGTTCGGCCAGCAGCTGAATGCGCGGGTGCGGTTCGAAGAGGCCTGGGACGACGTGCGTACCTATCTCGTCGACGTGCTCGACTGGGCCGGGGCCGACGCGGTCGAGGCCGAGGAGCTGGCCGTGATCCCCGGGCTCGACGAGGTCTTCGCCCTCGGCGACATCAAGGAGTTCGCGACGAACGGCGAGTACGACCTGGTCGTCGTCGACTGTGCGCCGACGGCGGAGACGATCCGGCTCCTGTCGCTCCCCGACGTCCTCGGTTGGTACATGGATCGGATGTTCGACACGCAGCGCCGGTTGACGCGCCTGGCGCGTCCGATCCTGCAGCGGGTGTCGGGCGTACCCATCGCGGGCGACGGCGTGTTCGGCGCGATCCGGCGGTTCTATGAGCGGCTCGACGGTGTGCGCGAGCTGCTGACCGACGGCGACATCACGAGCGCGCGGCTGGTGGTCAATCCCGAGCGGCTCGTCGTCGCAGAGGCCCGGCGAACGTTCACGTATCTGTCATTGTTCGGCTACCACGTCGACGCGGTGATCGCGAATCGGATACTTCCCGCCGAGCTCGACCATCCATGGATGACGCAGTGGCGCGCCACGCAGTCGGCGCACCTCGACGTGATCGCCGAGACGTTCGCACCCTAGCCCGTGCTCGAAGCCGAGCTCGCGAACGAAGAAGTCGTGGGTATGCCTGCATTGTCGATCTTCGCCAAGCATCTCTACGGTGACACCGACGTCGCCGCGCGCCTCTCGCACACGGAACCGTTCACCGTCGATGCCGAGGGTGATGCGCTGCTGCTGTCGGTACAGCTGCCGTTCACCGACCAGAGTGACGTGCAGCTCGGGCGCACCGGTGACGAGCTGGTGCTCACCGTCGGTCCCCATCGCCGCGCGCTGATGCTGCCCGACAGCCTCGTGCGACGCGACGTCGCCGGAGCCCGATTCGTCGACGATCGTCTCGTAGTGGAATTCGTCTGATGGAAGCGAGCGCCTCGGACGACGCGGGCGAAGTGCCCGCCGACGGCGATCCGCTCGACCATCTGTGGAACGCGGCGCACGAGATGCTGCGCGCGCTGCGCGGGCTGCTCGAAGCGGCCGACGAATTCGTCGAGACGCAACGGGCGCGGCCCGAGCGCGTCGCGAACGAACCCCGCGAGGGGCGCGTGCATCGCATCGACATCGACGTGCCGACCGACGACCGCGCGCACTCCGACACCGATACCGACGCCCGGGCCGACTCGTAGCGGTGTCGATGAGCACGACGATCGGTCTCGACATCGGTGGAACCAAGGTGCTCGGTGTGCTGCTCGCCGCTGACGGCGGCGTCGAGCGCGAGGAGCGACTCGCGTCGCCGCACACCGGACTCGAAGCGCTCGTGGCGACCGGCGCGTCGATCGTGGCCCAGCTCGGCGCGCCCGGCGCGCCAGTCGGCGTCGGGGCGGCCGGGCTCGTGGATCGCGAAGGGGTCCTGCGCTACGCGCCGAACCTTCCGAACGTGCGGGAGGCGCCCTTGGGCGACGCGCTCGCCCACGCGACGGGCCGTCACGTCGTCGTCGACAACGACGCAAGTGCTGCGACGCTCGGCGAGGTGACCTATGGCGCCGCGGTCGGTCGTCGCGATGTGCTGTTGGTGACGCTCGGTACGGGCATCGGCGGCGGTTTCCTCTTCGACGGCCGCATATATCGGGGTGCGCACAACTTCGGCGCGGAGATCGGTCACTTCACCGTCGACCCCAACGGTCCCTTGTGCGCATGCGGCGAACGCGGTCACTGGGAGTCGATCGCGTCGGGTACGGCACTCGGGCGCATGGCGCGGGATCTCGTCGCGAGAGGTGGTGGCGCGGCGATGGTCGCGGCCGCGGGCGGAGACCCGAGTGCCGTCACCGGTACCCATGTGGGCATCGCGGCCGCGCAGGCCGACCCCGACGCGCGCGATCTGCTCGTGCAGTATTCGGAGAACGTTGCGCTGGGCCTGGCGGGGCTCGCGAACATTCTCGATCCGGAGTGCGTCGTCATCGCGGGCGGACTCGTCGAGCTCGGCCCGTTGTTGTTCGGGCCACTGCGCGAAGCCTTCGCGCGGCACGTCGAAGGCGCCGCGTACCGACCGGCTGTCGGGATCGTTCCCGCGCAACTGGGCGAGCGAGCCGGGGCGATCGGCGCCGCGGTGTTGGCCCGGAGACTTCTGCCGTGACGATCCACGTCGGCCTGACGCTCCCGTCGTTCGTCGACGATCCGGAGATTCCCATCGCGGTGGCGCGCGCGGCCGAGGACGCTGACCTCGACGGCGTCTTCGTATACGACCATCTCTGGCGGGGTGATCATCCGAACCGGCGGCCCGCGCTCGAGTGCTTTGCGATGCTCGGCGCGATCGCAGCCGAGACCCGACGCATCCACATCGGCCCGCTCGTAGCCCGCGCCACCTTGCGGCCCGCGGCGACACTTGCCAACTCCTTCGCGACGGTACAACGCGTGAGCGGCGGTCGGCTCATCGCCGCGATCGGCGCGGGCGATTCGTTCAGCCGCGACGAGAACGAAGCGTACGGCCTCGAGTTCGGATCGATGGTCGACCGCGTGAATGCGTTGCACGCGGCGGTGCGCGCGGTCGCAACGCACGACTACCCGGTGTGGGTCGCCGGGCGCGCCGCGCCGGTACGCCAGATGGTGGCGGTGGCCGACGGTTGGAATTCCTGGGACACCGATCCGGCCCGGTTCGAGCGCGAGGCGGCGCTGGTGCGAGACGTCGCACCCCACGCCGTGCTCACGTGGG
>JAUZEI010000514.1 GCA_030839105.1 Actinomycetota bacterium | reverse complement strand
ATACTCCGGCTACGGGTACGCCAACCCGGCGGGACCGACCAACGGCATCGCCATCCTTGCGAACCTGATGGGCTTCGCGGTCGTCGACGTGAACATGCGCGGGACCGGCTGCTCGGGTGGTGCGTTCGACTTCTTCGAGCCGCTGCAGAACCTCGACGGGTACGACGTGATCGAAACGATCGCCCGCCAACCCTGGGTGCGGGATCACAAGGTCGGGATGATGGGCATCTCCTACGGGGCGATCAGCCAGCTGTTCACGGCCCAGCTCAACCCGCCCAGCCTCGAAGCCATCTCACCGCTTTCGACCATCGATGCCACGGCTACCACGCTCTATCCCGGCGGCATCCTCAATACCGGCTTTGCCGTTGCGTGGGCACAACAGCGCCAGCACGAAGCTGAACCCGCCGGGCCCACCAGCGGGCAGCCCTGGGCATACCAGCAGATCCAGAGTGGAGATACGACGTGCGCGTCCAACCAGGTGCTGCACGGCGAGGCGGCCGACCTCAACGCGAAGATCGCGGCCAACTCCCACTATGACCCGGCGGTCGCCGACCCCCTCGACCCCGTCACCTTCGTCCACAAGATCAACGTGCCGGTGTTCATGGCCTGCCAGTGGCAGGACGAGCAGACGGGCGGACACTGCCCGGAACTGGTCCGGCACTTCACCGGGACGAGCCGGAAGTGGTTTACGTTCACGAACGGCGCGCATATCGACTCGATCGATCCCTACACGTACAACCGCTGGTACGACTTCCTGCAACTGTTCGTTGCGCACCGAGCGCCAATCGAGAACGTGGCACCCTCCCGGGCGGCCGCTCCGGTCATCTACCAGTCGGCAATGGGCCTGCCGCAGTCCGACGTGGTCACTCTGCCGGTCGACCCCATCCAGTCGATTCCGACCTACAGCGCGGCCCTCGCGGCGTTCGATCAGCTTCCCCGCGTGCGGGTGCTGTTCGACAACGGCGCCGGCGCATCGCCCACGGGAACCTCGAACCCGGGTGACCCCTACCCCGGTTTCGTGCGGGACTTCCCGGCCCTCCCTATGCAGGGAACCACGGCGCGCACCTGGTACTTCGGGGCGCCCGGAGTCTTGGGCGACAAGCCGCCCGCAAGCGCAGGGGTCAACTGGTTCCGCTCGAACGCCCACGCTCTTCCACTCACCGACTACGGCAGCAACACGGGCTCGGGCGGATTGTGGGGCAACGCGTCGCAGTGGCAATGGAACTGGCAGCAAAGTCCGTTGAGCACGGCGGTCTCGTACGTCTCGGCGCCACTCACCGCGAACACGACGGTCATCGGTGGCGGCGCCGTCAACCTCTGGGTGCGTTCATCGACCCCCGATGTCGATCTGCAAGCCACCATCAGCGAGGTGCGCCCGGACGGGAAGGAGACTTTCGTCCAGAACGGCTGGCTCCGCGCAAGTGAGCGCAAGCTCTCGACGAACTCCAACAACATGTTCAAGCGGCCGAGCACGATGCTCGAGCCGGTCCCCACCTTCACGACGGCCGACGCTTCTCCGATGCCGGCCGGCCAGTTCGTGAAAGTCGTGGTCCCGCTCTACTACGAGGGCCACGCCTACCGCGCGGGATCGCGCATCCGAGTGACGCTCGCCGCGCCGAACGGCACGCAACCTGTGTGGTCCTTCGGAAACACCCAGCCGAACCCGAGCGGGACCGTCTCGATCGCGTTCTCCACGTCCATGCCGTCGAGCGTCGTCCTCCCGGTCGTTCCCGGCGTGAGCGTGCCGACGCCGCTCCCGGCGTGCCCGAGTTTGCGCAACGAGCCGTGCCGGCCTTACCGGGCGATGGTGAACAGCACGGTCGCTCACTGAGAACCCGACCGCCAATGGCGCGTGGACGTTGGGTCGCGATTGCTGAGCTCGCGGTGCGCGCGTTGACCTCGACGCGGCCGACGGCTAGCAACGGAAAATAGTGGACGGATCCGGCGACGTCGTCAAACGCATGATCGCTCGGTTCCCCGAGCCGTTGCGCCCACACCTGACCGAGTCCAGTGCGCGACTGCGCGGCATCCGGACCCCCCGACAACTGCTCCAGGCGTTCGAGGGGGAGTACGAACATCTCGTCCGCGCCGCTGTCGTCCCGTTCGTCATGAGGCGTCCTTTGATCCGGCGCAAGGCAGCGGCGTGCGCGTTCGTCGCGAGTTGTGCGGGGACGGCAGCCTCGGTGGAACAGGCCGAGGAACTCCTCGCGCTCGTGTCGGCCGGAACCCTTGCGGCACCCGGTGCGGGTGTGTTGGTGACCGTCGGCATGCTCTCCACTGTCGGCGAGGCCTACGCGGCCGGCTCGGTGCGCGTGCACCAACTTCGAAGACACGACTGCCGCGTCGACGCGGCTGCCCTCGCCGCCGACATTCGCCGAGCCCAGCTGGGCGACATTGGCGCTTCGACCGGCCTGCCCTCCCTCGTCCACGCGGCCGTCAAGGGCGGAAGTGGTCGGCTCCGAAAGCGGTGGGCCGTCGGCGCGGTGCCGATCGCGGGTGTCTTGTACTCGTCGTATGACGCCTCGCGAACCATCGGTCGAGTACTGCGGCTGCCGTTTCCCCCGGGCGACGATCCCTGCGCCGATCTCGTACCTGCTGGTTAGTCGGAGCTTGGGCTGTTCGCGGAGCCGAGTGAGGTCAGCTCGGTCTCGATTGCATTGATCGACGCGCGCGGCGGCGCGGCGGCGAGGTCCTGGTTGCGACGGGTGGCCACGAGACGCTGCCATTCCTCGTCGCTCACCGGGTGCAGCCGCAGCGCCATGCGCCGGAGCGTATTTCGGCCCCCGCCATCTGCCGGGGATGCTCAGACGTCGAGCGCGAAGGGACCGCGGCCCATCTGTTCGCGGATCGTCACCACGGGCGGGTTCGTCATCGAGCGCCGCTGCCAGTTCGCGCCGTCGACCACGAGGGTGTGACCCGAGATGAAGCGCGCGTACGGCGACGCGAGGAACGTCGCGGCCCAACCGAGCTCCTGGCGCTGTCCGACGCGCAGCGCCGGTTGGCAGGCGTCCTTGTCGGAGGTGCGGTCGAGGTTGCCGCGGATGTCGGCGGTCATGTCCTCGTGCGGGAAGAGCCCCGGAACGAGCGAGTTCACCTGGATGCCGTACGGCCCCCACTCGACTGCGAGCGACTCGGTGAGGTTCTTCACGCCCGCCTTGGCCGCCGCGGAGTGCACGAAACCGGGACCGCCCGTCCACGCGTACGACGCGCCGACGTTGATGATCGAGCCCGGTGTCCCGGTCGCGATGTGGCGACGACCGAACTCACGACAGCACAAGAAGGTGCCGTTCAACGTGATGTCGACGACGGTGCGCCACGCGTTCGCCGACATGTCCTCGGCCGGCACCGGGAAGTTGGCGGCCGCGTTGTTGACGAGCACGCCGGGGAGCCCGAACTCGGCCTCGGCCGCGTCGAACGCGCCCGCGATCTGTTCCGCGTCCCGGATGTCGCAGGCCACTGCGATGACGGGCGCGCCCAGCGCTTCGATCGCGGCGCGACCGGCGTCGAGATGCTCGGGTTTGCGGCTCGCAATGACGATCGACGCGCCCGCGCGCGCGAACTCCGCCGCGATCGCCTTCCCGAGCCCTGTGCCCGCGCCCGTCACGAAGACGCTCACGCCCGCGAACGTGCCGGCGGGCAACGCGCTCGCGCCGACCTCCGGTGGTTGCGGCAGACCGATGAGACCGTCGGTTGCGCCCGTTCCACTGACCTTCGTCACCACTCAGCTCCCCGTGTAGTTCGGCGGGCGGTCCTCTTCGCGTGCGGTGCGCATCTCGGCGAAGTCGTCGCTGCGATTGATGAATGTCTGGTAGATCATCTCGTCGTTCATCGAATTGCGGATCGGCGGCAACGCCAGATGACGGATCACCTCCCGTGCCATCTTCACCGTGACGGCGGGCGACGCCGCGATCTGAGCGGCCATCTCCTGCACGGTGGCGTCGAGATCGTCGGCGGGCACGACCCGCGAAACGATGCCGTGCGTGAGCGCTTCCTCGGCCGACACGATGCGGCCCGTCAGCACCATGTCGCTCACGAGTCCGTGCCCGCACATCTCGTACAGCACCGCGACGCCGCCGGTGTCGGGGATGACCCCGTACGTGACCTCGGGGAGGCGGAAGCGCGTTCCCTCCGCGGCCACCCGTATGTCGCAGAGCAGCGCGCGCTGGAACGAGCCGCCCATGACCCAGCCCTTGCACGCGACGATCACCGGCGCGTCGATGTCCCAGACGCGCTGAATGCCGCGGTGCCCGCGCCGCATGAGCTCGTGATGCGAGAGCGGCACCTGCAGCGTCCCGATCGAGGCGACGTCGCGGCCCGAGGAGAACGACTTGCCGACGCCCTTCCAGATCACCGCCCGGATGTCGTGCCGTTGGGCGAGCTCATCGAGGATGCCGAAGAGCTGCATGTCCATGTCATCGTCGAATGCGTTGTGCTTGTCGGGATTGTCGTTGAAGATCGTTGCAATCGCGCCGTCGACCTCGAGCCGAACCATGCCTGCCATAGGGGCCTCAACATAGGCTGATCCGCGTTCGTCCTACCAAGGCGAAGTTCGCGTACCAAGGAGCTCTCGGCATGACCAATCCCATGGGGGGCGGCGTCAACCAGCGCGGCCTGATCAAGATGACGCCGGAAGAAGTCGACGCCTTCCTCGCCGAACGCCGTTCGATGACCATGTCGACGATCTCCGGCGACGGCAGCATTCACTCGGTGGCCATGTGGTACGGGTTCCTCGAAGGTGCGGTCGCGTTCGAGACGAAGGCCAAGGCGCAAAAGGTCGTCAACCTGCGGCGCGACCCGCACCTCACGTGCCTGGTCGAAGCCGGTGACACCTACGACCAGCTGCGGGGCGTGTCGCTCGTCGGCACCGGTGAGATCGTCGAGGATCCCGATCGCATCTGGGAGCTCGGCGTCAGCGTGTTCTCCCGCTACAACGCGCCGTACACCGAGGAGATGAAGCCGTTCGTCGAGGTCATGCTCAACAAGCGGGTCGTCGTCAAGCTGCATGTCGACAAGACGGTGACCTGGGACCACCGCAAGCTCGGCCTCCCGGCGATGTAACGCGGTTCTCGCTAACCCAGGAGTGTGTTCAGGCGCTCCGTCGTCGAGATCCACTCCTCGACCATCTCGAAGATGACGTCCTTCGTCGGTCGCACGTCGTTCAGGCGGCCGACGATCTGGCCGACGGGGAAGCCCGTGAGCTCCTTGTTGTTCACGCGCATGAAGCGGCGCGCCGCCTCCTGGTGGAGGATTCCCTGCAGCGGCATCGGCAGCGTGCCCGGGCCGTCGGGGTTGTCGAACGCCTCGGTCCACGCGCTGCGCAACTGACGGGCGGGCTTGCCCGTGTACGCACGCGAACGCACGGTGTCGCGCGACGTCGCCGCGAGCAGGCGCTCCATGATGACGGGACTCGTGTTGGCCTCGGCCACGGTGAGCCACTGCGACCCGGTCCACACGCCTTGGGCGCCGAGCGCGAGCGCGGCGGTCATCTGGCGTCCGGTCGCGATGCCGCCCGCCGCGAGCACGGGGACGTCGGGGCCGACCGCGTCGACCACCTCGGGGATGAGCACCATCGTCGAGACCTCGCCGCAGTGACCGCCGGCTTCGGTCCCCTGCGCGACCAGCACGTCGACGCCGATCGCCACCTGACGTTCGGCGTGCGCCTTGGCGCCCACCAGCGCGCCGACGAGCAGCCCGTGCTCGTGCGCAAGGCTGACGACGTCGGGCGGAGGCGGCCCGAGCGCGTTGACGAGCATCTTCACGCCCGGATGTTGCAAGGAGACCTCGACCTGGCCCGGAGCCTCCGCGTCGACGTTCAAACCCGCGGCCTTGATGACCCCGCCGTCGAGCTCCTCGGGCAGCGGTGGGATGTGGTGGCGGTCGAGGAGTTGCTCGACGAAGTCG
>JAUZEI010000490.1 GCA_030839105.1 Actinomycetota bacterium | reverse complement strand
TACGGTGCGCGGCTATCACGAGGTGTTGGCGGTCGGGTACGACTCGATGGGCCTCGTCATCCAGAACTCGTGGGGCACGGACTGGGCGAACGGAGGCTTCGGCCGTATCTCGTGGCGCGTCGTGCAGAAGGACGTGTGGCAGGCCGACACCATCGACGGGTTCGCGCAACCCGTGACGGCCCCGAAAGTGACCGTGCCGGTGGCTGCGGTCGTCTCGAGGACCACGACGGCGCCGGCGAAGGTCACATACAAGATCACGTGGAAGGGCGTCGTCGCCAACAGTGGTCCGATCACCCGCTACGACGCATGGTCGCAGACCGATCAGCGTGCCCCGCTTGCCGTGAAGCTCGCGACGGCGACCTCGGCGACGTTCGCGTTCAGCGCCCTCGTCGGGCACACCTACCGATTCGCGGTGCGGGCGACCGCGGGCACCCACACGGGCGCGATCGTCTACAGCGCGGTGATGACGCCGAAGGCAACGTGATCCCTCTGATACCTCGGAACGTTCGTCTCGACTGATCCCGGCCCGGTCGGTCGCCCGACCGGGCCCTGAATCGGTACGGAGTCGCATCGGCCCCGATTCGAATCAGCTCGACCTGCGGCGAGCCATCGTCAGGCCGCCGATGCCGGCGACGAGTCCGATGGCACCCACCACGATGCCGATGATCGCGATCGTCTTCGCGCTGTCCACGTCGCTCTTCTTCACGTTCGACGCGGCCGCAGTCCCGTCGGTCGGTGCTGTGGTCGTCGGCGTCGTGTCGGCCGTCGACGCGCCGTTCGTCAGTGTCAGGACCGGCGCGGGCGAGTCGGGCTCGGGGCCGCCGGGAGGCGTCACCTGCACCCAGTTGACGGTCTCGCCGTCGGTGTACGTCTGCGTCGTCGGGAAGGTCAGCGAGTCGGCGTCGGCCGGAAGACCAACCGAGACGCGGAACTCCTGGAACTGGTCGACCCCGATGCCCGGCCCGGCGGCGGTCCACGTCACGTTCCTGACCGCATCATTGACTGTGCCCGCGTCGGTCTTGATCGGCGTCTTGACGGGAGCGGTCGTCACCTCGGCGGTCCAGCCCGGGATGGGCGCCGTCTGCGCTTCGGCGATGGGATGGTCGGTCGGGAACTGCACTACCACCTTGTTCGTCGTCGCGTTTGTCTTCTCGTTCGGCACGACGAAGGCGAGCACCGCGTCGCTGCCCTTCGCCGCCGACTCCGGCTCGACCTTCACGTGCGCCCAGGCCGGTGCCGCCGCCGCAACAAATGCGACGCCGGCTGCTGCGAAGACGATTGCAATACGTCGCACCAGTTCTCCCCTCGAGTTGTGTCGTGTCGTGCACCGGTCGTTCGTCCGGCCGGAAAAGTTCCCGACCCATCGTGATGTTGGCCGTGATGTTGGTCGCGATGTTGGTCGCGATGTTGGCCGCGATGAGTTGATTGCGTCGTTCATGGTGTCGTTCGCGCCGTTGTGGTGATGCTGTCAGCCGGCCCGCGGGTACCCGGTGGTGACGACCCGAAGCGTCGGCCGCGCCTTGGTTCTGGGTGCCATCAGCAGGTACAAGAGCGCGGTACCGACGAGCTCCAACAGGTGCGCCGTCTCTGTGAGCGCGATCGCGCGGCCGTGCACGATGTCGACGACGGCCGTCAGGATCAACGCGGCCGAGAGCGCGGCCGCGAACGGCAGCATGCCGACTGCCCGGAGCGGGCGCCACGCCGCGAACAGGAAGCCAATCGCGAGGGCGAGATCCCAGGAGCCGACTTCGTGCGCGATGTGAATAGGGGCACCCTCGTCACTGCCGTAGACGAGGCTCGGGACGGCGAGCGCGAGTTGGGCCACCGCGACGGCGACCAGACCGAGCCGCAGCGCCGAGATCCACGGGTCGGCCCGGTGGCGCTGGGCCCGAGCCGCCTCGAGCACCTCGGAACTGAGATCGGGCGCATCCGCCCGGGCGGCGTGGGTCAGCGCGTCGAGGGCGCGGGCCCGGTCGAGGAAACGGCGGCACGCCATGCAGGTGCGGAGGTGGGAGGTCAGCTCTGCGCTGGGCGAGCCGATCGGCTCGCCGTCGAGCACTGCCGACAGGGATTCCCGGGCTTTCGAACACTCCATGCCGGAACAGTCGCCGGGGAGGCCCGTCCGGTTCCCGACACTCGTTTTGCGTCCACTTCCAGCCGTCTTCGGGGCCCTTTGCGGTCTCCTCGGGCCTGCCGGGGGCCCGCGGTCGGGGCTCGTCTGGTCCGCGACCGGCGAAGTCCCGTAGCTTCCCGGCCCGTGGACGACGGGGAACACATCGTTCGGGCGGCGGTCGCCGGTGATCGGGCGGCCCTCGCCGAGTTCGTGCGCGACACGCAGGACCACGTGTGGCGTTATTGCGCGTACCTCGGGCGGGGCGACGACGTCAACGATCTCGTGCAAGAGACTTATGCGCGTGCGCTGCGCGCGCTGCCGCGTTTTGAAGGTCGCACCACGGGTCGCGTGTGGTTGCTCGCGATCGCGCGGCGCGTGTGCGCCGACGCGGTGCGGAGCGCGCAGCGCCGGCGCGCGTTGGAGACGCGTTGGCGGCGCGAACGCCAACCGTCGAACCCGTCGGAGACGGTGACGATCGAGATGCTGCTCGACGGGCTCGCGCCCGAACGGCGAGAGGCGTTCGTCCTCACGCAGATCGTCGGGCTGCCGTACGCGTCGGCGGCGCAGGTGTGCCGCGTTCCCATCGGGACCATCCGGTCGCGTGTCGCGCGCGCTCGTGAAGAGTTGCAGGCGTCGCTGCGTCGACAGGAGACGGGCTGAGCCTGATCGCGGTTGTGTTGGGCATTCGGTTCCCGCAACTCTGATTTCGGTCGATCCCGAAAACGGTTCCGAGAAGA
>JAUZEI010000474.1 GCA_030839105.1 Actinomycetota bacterium | reverse complement strand
GATCTACACGAACATCGCGACCCGGTACGACGAGCTCGTCTCTCCGTACACCAGCAGTTTTCTCGCCGGCCCGAACGTCACCAACGTCACGTTGCAGGACCACTGCCCGCTCGACTTCAGCGACCATCTTTCCATCGTGTCGAGCCCGATGACCGGTCGCTACATCCTGAACGCGCTCGACCCCGCGCACGCGCGGGCACCGGTGTGCACGCTGGTGCTGCCGGCGGCCTGACGATCACGCGTCCGGATCGGAACGCCCGTCTCCCACCCTCAGCTCGGCCGCTTCCGCACGATCGGCGGGTCAGGCGCAGCGACAGGCCACGGTCTGGTCGAACAGCTGCCAGCGGAACTGGACGAGGGGTGAAGCTTCGCCGCACCCGGTGCAGCTGATCCGCCACCCGGTGCCGCTGCGCGCGATCTCGAGTGGCACCTGCCCGGTCGAGAGTCGTTTGGGCTCGACGCGCGGCTTTCTGACCTCGGGGAGGTTCGTGAGCTCCAGCGGAAGATACGGCGTCGTCTTGGCGGCCGGCGGAAGGCGCGATTCGAGCTGACCGATCACCGCCTCGTCGCCGGGCTCAGGCAGGTCGCGGCGGGCGAAGGTCACGAGCGCGTACGCGGTCTCGACACCCATCGTGCGGGTCAGAGCCTCGATGGACGCCTCGTCGAGCGCACGATCGAGTCGTGCTCCGGCGTCGACGACCGCGCGCTCGTAGCTCTCGAGATGCTCGGGCTCGCGCACGACCTCCGGACCCGGAGCGGCGAGAAACTCGTCGAGCTGCTCGAAGTGTGCGCTGTCGAAGACGCCGGTGGCCTCGGAGATGCGTTCGATCTCGTCGAGGAAGCCGTCGCGTTCGATGCGGCTGGCCGGGTCCTCCAACGTGTCCTTCGCGAACATGATGAGGAAGCGGGCCGACACGCCGCTTCGCTTCCGGCGCAGGATGCGACCCATGCGCTGGATCATCTGGCGTCGGGTCCGGCTCGCGCTCATGACGATGCCGAGGTTCGCATCCGGCACGTCGATGCCCTCGTCGAGCACGCGCGGCGCTGCGACCGCGTCGAGTCGGCGCACGCGTAGGTCGTCGAGGATCTCCCGTCGCTGGCGCCGGGCCGTCGAACCGGTGATCAGGTCGATCGCGACCAAGGGGTCGAGCCGGTTGATGGCGTGATTCGCGGCGCGCACCGTCTCCGTGAACACGAGGGCGCCATCGGCGTTCTTGATGGTCGGCCCGAGATCCCCGAGCAGCTCGTACTTGCCGATCGTCTGGGCCACGATCTGGCGCCGCTTCGAGAACGCGTCGAGGTAGTCGCGCGCGGCTCGACCGTCGGCTCCCGCATCGCGCTCGGCGAGGTGCGCGACCGCGGCGAGGAAGTCGCCGAACGGTTCGAGCGGCATGTCGCGCACCGCCCGCAGATGTTGACGCGCGTTCACGAGTCGATGCTCGACGTCGGCGTACTCAGCCCGTTCGTCGACGGTGAGCGGCACCCCGACGAAGGCCACCCGGGGACGGGCGCAGACCCCGTCGGCGATGGCCTGTTCGAAGCCGTACCGGTAACAGATGCCGCCGAAGTACGGCAGGAGCAACTCGGTTACCGCGTCGTCGCTTCGTTCGAGGGTGGCGGTGAGCCCGAGCCGTTCGTCGTACTGCCGCAAGAGCGCGCGCCGCAGGATTCCGCCGCCGAGACCGTGGCATTCGTCGGCGATGAGCAGGCCGCCGGCCGTAGTCGGCGGTGTGGGCTTGTAGGCCGCGGCCGAGTGTCGGGTCGCGACGAGCACGTCACACGAAGTGGCATCGTCCTTCCCGCTGTCGCCCAACCGCCCGATGCGAGCATCGGGAAGCGCGACCTTCAGCCGTCCGTGCCACTGCTCCATCAGCACCCGGGACGGAACGACGACGAGCACGAAGCGACCTCGCCGCAGCGCGTCGGATGCCGCGGCGATCGCCACGTCGGTCTTGCCGGAACCGGTGACGGCTTCGATCACGCCGCGCCGTCCGCATCGCAGCCAGCTGATCAGGGCGTCCAGCTGCCAGCGGTAGAGCTCGCGATCGGGTGAGACCTCTCGGACGAGCTCCATTCAGCGACGCGATCCTGCAGACATGGGAGGAACCACGGTACCGGCCCCCAAGGCGCGCACCGACGCCCGAGACCTCGACCTCGATCCACCGGGTCGTGCGACCCCGGGGGTCCCTGGCCCCGGGTCCCTGCGACCCCGGGTCGTACGACCAATGTGCAATCGACTCTTGCACCGGCCGGAGCCGACGCTGCGTGTACCAGCCCATCTTCCCGAAGGAGCAAGCACATGAAGAAGATCCTCACCACCCTCGCACTCGGAACGACTCTGGTGCTCTCGCTCGCCGGAACCGCCGAGGCGAAGTCCGGAGACGTGCAGAAGAGCGGGACGTGCAGCAAGGCCAGCACGTCGAAGATCAAGTTGCGCCCCGACAACGGCCGCATCGAGACCGAGTTCGAGGTCGACCAGAACCGGGTCGGGCAGCGCTGGAACGTCGCGATCACCGACAACGGGGTGGTCGTCGCCCGCACGACCGCCACGACCACCGCTCCGAGCGGATCGTTCTCGGTCCGCCGTCTGCTTCCCAACCGGGCCGGAACCGATTCGATCGTGGCCCGGGCATCCAACCCGGCAACGGGCGAGTCCTGCGTCGCGCGCGCGTCGATCTGACCGACGGCAAGGTCCCTGACGACCACGATCCCGACGGTGTGACGACGAGGGGGCGGGCCGATGCCGGCTCGTCCCCTCGTTCGTCGCCGGTCGCCCTCGTTCGTCGCCGGTCCGGCGTCAGCCGCGAGCGACGAGGACGTAACGCTCGTCGTCGATCGGCCGGCCCCAGAGCGCTTCGTCGGTAAGTGGGCGCGTCTCGCAATTGGAGATGATCGGTCGAACGATGCCCTCGAGCCGGCGGGCGGTCATGCCCGTTCCCGTCGACCAGAGTCCCTCGACGAGCACGAGGCGGCCGCCGGGGCGAAGCAGGCCTGCCCATTTGCGAACGGCGTCGTCGGGATCGGTGAGCGCCCACGTCACGTGGCGCACGACGACGACGTCCATCGACGCCCGCTGGAGTTGCGGGTCCGAGACGTCGCCCTGACGAAAGGAAGTCGCGGTGCCGGCTGCCCGTGCCTTGGCCGTCGCGCGTTCGAGCATCTTCGCCGACAGGTCGATTCCGGTGACTCGGTATCCCTCCTCCGCCAGCAACACCGCTAACGACCCGGTGCCGCAACCGAGGTCGACGACGTCGGCCGGCGGGTTCGGCAGCACCGAGCGAAGCATGTCTCGCCACGCGTGACGCGCCGCCGGGCTTCGCAGTCCGTGGTCGGCCTCGTCGTCGAACGTGCGAGCCTGCTCGTCCCAGAACTGTGCGGTCTCGTCAATCGACACCACAACAGCGTGGCCGCTTCCCGCGTGCCCGTCGAGGAGGTCGCGCGTACCGGCGCTTTCTTCTTCGGAGCGGGAGTCGTCCCGGCTCACCGCCGCCGGACGTCGCCGACGGGATCAGATCGATATGGACGTGAGGTCCTCACCGAAGACGATCTCGCCGGCGAAGTGTTCGCGGGCGATCCCGATCCACTCGTCGGCCGCGCCGGGGCCGGGGGTCGGGATCTGATGAGTCAACACGAGTGTTCGCACACCACCGCGGGCGGCGGTCTGCGCGGCCTGCACGACGGTGGAGTGATAATCGATGGTGTCGACGAAACGTTGCATCGGGACCATCCGCACGAGGTCGTCGCGCAGAACCGTCTGGACGTACACGTCTGCGCCCCGACAGAGCTCGTCGAGTCCGGCGCACGGCACCGTGTCGCCTGCGAGCACGACCGCGTGACCCTCGAACTCGATGCGGTAGCCGAGCGTCGGCTCCACCGGCCGGTGATCTGTGCGGGCGGCGACGACTCGCAGACCGCCCTCGTCGAACACCGCACCCGGAGTGACTTCGGCGATGTCGGTCTGCGGGCCCCAGGTGAGATCGTCATGATGTGCCAGGCGGTACTCGATGTCGGGACGCAGCATGTCGAGCAGCCCGCTCATGACCTCGGTCGTGCGGGGTGGCCCGATGATCCGCAACGTCTTCGGAACCGGGCTCATCACCCACTGTGTGGTGACGACGTCGTTGAGATCACAGATGTGGTCGCTGTGCAGGTGCGTGAGCAACACGACATCGAGCATGACCGGCAGGACTCCGACCGCCACGAGGCGCATGCACACCGCGCGGCCGGCATCGACGAGCAGCGTGCGGCCCCCGGCCCGTACGAGCGTGGCGGCGCCCGCCCGATCACGGTCGGGTATCGGGTTGCCGGTACCGAGCAGCACCACTTCCATCGTCATGTCGTTCCTCTCGTCGGCGGAGGCATTCCTCGACTCCGTCCATCCGCACAGGCTGTCAGGTGACGGCCCGGCAGCATGGGCGAACCGTCGGACGGTGAGGATCGGACGTCGGCAGACTCCACGATGACCGGGGGCGCCGACGCTCGGAATATCGCCTCACCGCGCAGGGGTAGGAGCACACGAGTGGAAGAGCGCGAGGTCAAGCTCAGACTTCGTCCGGGAGTTCGATTGCCGGCCCCCGAGGTGCTGCTCGACGGGCTCGCGCCGTGGTCGGTCGACACCGTCGAACAACACGCCGTCTACTTCGATACGCGTGACCTGGCGCTCACCCGCGCCGGCGCGAGCCTGCGGTATCGGTCCGACGACGGCTGGACGGTGAAGATCCCGCAGTCGCGTGACCACTCGACGTTCGTCCGCGACGAATACTCGTTCGTCGGGTCGCCCGACGTTCCGCCCCGGGCCGCGATCGACCTTGTGCGCGCGTGGACGCGGTCACGGCCGATTGTCGAGATTGCAAGACTCGACACGAATCGTTGCAAGATCCACGTCTACGACAAACGCGGCAAGCCGGTCGTCGAGATCGATGCCGACGAGGTTGCTGCGTCGGTCAACGGAGGTACGGCAACGCGCTTTCGTGAGGTCGAGATCGAGTCGAAGCCGGACGCGGAGCCGCGGCTCGTCAAAGCGCTGGTCACCCGGCTGCGCAAGTCGGGAGCCGACGATGACGACCCGATGCCGAAGATCGCCCGCGCCCTCGGTGCGCGCGCCACCGAACCGCCGGACGTCCCGCGGCCGTCGCCACCGGGCCGGAAGGCGACCGTCGGTGAGCTCGTACAGGCGTCGGTCGCGGGTGGTGTGCTGCGTCTGGTCGAAAATGATCCCGTCGTGCGCATCGGCGAGGACCCCGAAGGAGTGCACCAGGCCCGGGTGGCGACGCGCCGCTTGCGTTCGGACCTGCAGACCCTCCGCCCGCTTCTCGACACGGACTGGAGCGAGCCGCTCCGCGGCGAGCTGCAGTGGTTGGGGGAGTTGCTCGGCCGCGTGCGCGACGCCGACGTGTTGCTGGGACTGCTCTCGGACAAGGCCGAAGCGCTGAGCGACGAGGAACGAGGCGCCGCGCACGAGCTGATTGACCGGTTACGCGTGATGCGCCAGCGCGACCACGCGAGCCTGCTCGATGCGATGCGCTCCGACCGCTACACCGTGCTGCTCGACCGTCTCGTCGACGCCGCTTCGGCACCGCGCCTCCGCGCGGGTACGAGCCGAAAGCGGGCATCCAACGTGGTTGGCAAGCTCCTACACCGTCCCGTACGGCGACTGCGCGAACAGATCCGGCGCCTGCCCGAGAACCCCGCTGACATGGACCTTCACGAGGTACGCAAGCGCGCCAAGCAGGCTCGCTACGCATTCGAAGCCGTCACTCCGATTGCGGGGAAGACCGCGGCGCGCGCCGCGACGCGGCTCGCGGACCTGCAGGGCGTGCTCGGCGACCACCAGGACGCCGTTGTCGCGGTCAACTGGCTGCGCGACGCGGCACGCAACTACGAAGGAACCGACACGCCCTTCGTCGCGGGGCGCTTGTCGGGCGCGTTCGACGCCGACCGCATCAGACTGCGGGGTCGTTGGCGCGCGTCCTGGAAGCGGGCCAGACGCGTCCTCGGCTGAACCGCGCGACCGTCCGGATCCGGATCAACTTCGAGCGAAGGACAGATCCGGCGACTGCGAGAGCGTGCGGCCGACGACGCAGTACCGCTCGGTGAGACGCATCAGCGTCGCGAGATCCTCGTCACTCGCGTCGGAATCGAGGTCGAATACGACGCGGATCGCGGTGAAGCCGACGGGCGCGTCCTTCGAGACCGAGAGTGTGCCGCGGAAGTCGAGATCGCCCTCGACGCGCACGCGTCCCGCGCGCAGCGGGATGCCGAGCGACGTCGCAACCGCTCGCAGTGTGACGCCGGCACACGCGGCGAGCGCTTCGAGCAGCATGTCGCCCGAGCAGAGCAAGGTGCCGTCGCCCCCGGTCGCCGGATGGAGACCGGCGTCGGCGAGCGCGCGGCCCGTCGCGACGGAACAAGAGATCCCCTCGCCGAGCACGCCCTCCGCGGAGAGGGTGATTCGTGCGCCGCCCGGGTCGTCTCGGTACCGCTCTTTGAGTGGATCCTGTACCGCCCGCAGCTCGTCGCGCTCCATGGTTCCCCCTCCTCTGGTGCCCGGCAGAACGTATAACGCATCCGCCTGCTCCGCGGTTCGGTCGACGTCGGGCGGTCGCTCGCACTGAGCCCCCTCTACCGGGCGCGCACGCGCTCCGACGCGGTCGGCTCCGCGGCCGCGCGGAATCGGGCGCCACGTGGGCGCCCGATTCAACGAGATGGCGCGACCGGGGCCGCTACCGGATGATGGTCTCTTCCCGCGCGGGTCGGCGGGTCTCGACGACTGTCCGTCGGCCGAAGCCCCCCCAGCTCGCCCAGAATGCGATCGACAGCAGCGCGCCGACGATGCCGATGATCATGAGGATGACGCCGACGGTGTGAACGCTGAAGCCGTCTGCCTGCGCGGTCACGGCGAAGCGCATGATTGCGCCCGCGGCGATGAGGATCAGGCTCGTTGTGATTCCCATGTTGTGAAAGTCCTTCCGTGGTCGTGGATCGTGGCGATCGTCAGGAGTCGCTCCGTTACCGCCGATCGGCCGTCTCTGCGAGTAGCGCAGAATCGGGATCGACGGGAGAACCGTGGCGCAGACGACGATGCCAATGGGGACATGTACATATTGACGGTGCCCATTGCGCCGGACCGTGAAACCGACCTTACGCAGGGTCACGAGGTCGAGCGACGGGAGTCACATGCCGAGGAGACGCCCGGCTCTAGCTCCGACGGAGGAAGGAGCGCAGGGCGCGGGCGGACTCCGACGGCGCCTCGAAGAAGGGATCGTGTCCGACGTCGGGAAGGGCGACGATTTCGACGTCGCGAATCTGTTGCCGGTAGACGCCCGCGCTCCAGACCGCGGCCGCGTCGCGGTCGCCGTACAAGACGAGGACCGGGCACGCGATCTCGGTGAGCTGGCCCGTGAGATCCGACGACGTCGCCGCGCGTTGCAGGCTCTTGATGTTGTCGTTCGCAAGCGGCAGGCCGAGCCGGACCTCCCGCGCGGTCTCGCGCGCTCGCGCCGGACGCAGGCCTTCCTGCCACGTCGACCAGATCCGGTGCAGGCGGCGCCGGCGCGCTTCGGTGCGCGGCCTCCAGCTCCAGAACGCCAGCCACCAGATCACACGCGCCGCGAGCTTGGCCGTACGCAGTGGTCCGAGAGCGCGGAACATCGGCGGCAACATCCGCCGCGGGATGCCCGTCGGGAACGTGCCGACGAGCACGACGGATGCGCATTGCTTCGGATGATGCAGCGCGTACGTCGACGCGACGAAGCCGCCCAAGGAGTGACCCAGCACAACGATCTGCTCGTCGCCGAGCTCCCGGCGCAGCTCGTCGAGGTCATCCGCGAGTCGGGCGAAGGTGTACGTCTCGTCAGCAGCCGTTTCCGACTGACCACTGCC
Source organism: Actinomycetota bacterium (assembly GCA_030839105.1). Lineage (GTDB taxonomy): Bacteria > Actinomycetota > Acidimicrobiia > IMCC26256 > PALSA-610 > PALSA-610. The sequence continues at coordinate 2,186 of JAUZEI010000474.1, read as the reverse complement.
ACGGTAGTCATGGAAGACGAACTCGAATTCGTCGGCGAACGGCGCGAGATCCTCGGCGAGGTACCGGTGATCGTTTGCGGGGCCGCCACCGCACACGTACACGCGCGGACCGCGTCCGAGGCGGGGGTAGAAAAGCTTGACGCCGTCGCTCGTCACCAGAGTCGCCACACACCAAGCCTAAGCCGGGTCCCGCTACTCGGTGCGGAGCGCCTGCGCGGGTCGGATCCGGGTCGCCGCGTGCGCGGGACCGGTCGACGACGGTTCCGACCGCGACCGCGCGACGGTCGGGTCGCGACGTCTCCGCGACGGTCACGAGCGTGTCGGCGGCCGACCTTCCGTTCACCTACCGGATCGGCTGTCCCGTCTCCCCCGCGCAACTTCGGCTCGTCCACCTCACGTACTGGGGCTTCGACGATCGCCCGCACGCGGGAAAGATCGTGGTCGCGGCGTCCGTTGCGGTCGCAGTGGTCAGAGTGTTCCGCTCGCTCTTCGAACAGCGGCTCGCGGACGACTTCGGCGGCAGTGACCGAAGTCGATGGCCGCCGACAACACGTCGGGCTTCAACTGCCGGACGCGGTCGCGACCGGACCGCCGCGCTGGTCGGCGCACGCGTTCGGAACCGCGATCGACGTGAATCCGGTCGAGAATCCGTACGTCGAAGGTGGTGCGGTGCAACCCGCGGCGGGCCAACCGTTTCTCGACCGTTCGCAGGCCCGTCCGGGTATGGCCGAACCGGACGGCGTCTTGAATCGCGCCTTCCGTGCGGCCGGTTGGCAATGGGGCGGCCGTTGGACGGCGACGCCCGACTACCAACACTTCTCTGCCACCGGCGGCTGAAGTCGCGGTGCGATAGATGGCCACGGGCGGGAGTCACGGTCGGTTGCGGGGAACTGCTCGGACAGTCCCGAGAACGTCACCCGACCGCGTCGCCCGTACCGAAGCCGCGAAAGCCTTGCATAATCCGAAGTGCCGATGTCATTGAAGGTCATTCTGGGACGGCCCGGGGGGGCCAGATGGGCTAGTCGGTCGGCTCGACCGTGTCCTCGGACGTGCGGTGCTCGATCGGCGGCCCCTCCGGCACGTCCCGATAGTCGGTGCGCGCATCGGAGTCGGCCAGGATTTCCTCGGCCTGGGCGTTCGGATCGTCGCTCCCCGCCGCCTGCTCCTCGGGTAGCAGCGTGTCGGCGCGGCGCTGCACTCGCTTCGAGTCCTTGTCGTCGGGCATGGTGACTGGTCTACCCGATCGCGAAGTGACGGAAGCGCGTCGCCGGGCGCCACGAACCCGAAGGATTCCGATGCCGGAGGTCGAGCTCGACGATGTGACGATCGCGTTCGACGTGATCGGTGAGGGCGAGCCGATCGTCCTCGTCTGCGGATGCGGTCAACCCGCGGTGGCATGGCACGTCGGCGTCGCGCCCGCGCTCGTCGCGGCCGGCTTCCAGGTCGTCACGTTCGACAATCGTGGAATCGCGCCGTCGTCGTCGCCCCCGGCCCCGTACTCGGTCGGCGATCTGGTCCACGACACCTTGGGGTTGCTCGACCACCTGGGCCTCGAGCGGGTGCGGATCGCCGGCCACTCGATGGGCGGCTGGGTCGCCGAGACGCTGGCCGCGCAACACCCCGACCGCGTCCGCGACGCGGCGTTCATGGGCAGCTGCAATGTCGCGACCGCGTGGGAGAAGGCGATCACGACCGTCGAGCGCGACCTCGCGAAACTCGACGTCGACCTTCCCCCTCTGTTCTATGCCTGCGAGACGCTCCGCTATCTCCCGAATCACGAGCTGCAGGACACCGAGCTCGTCGCGACATGGCTCTCACTGATCGCCGACCAGCCTCCGCCCGCGAATCCCGGGCGGTTGGGCCAGTTCGAGGCGTGCCTTGCCTGGTCGCTCGACGTGGACCGCACCGCGGCGTGGCCCGACATCTCGGTGCCGTGCCTCGTCCTCGCCTTCGAACACGACATCGACTCCCCGCCTGCATACGCCCGAGAAGCGGCCGCCCAGATCCCCGGCGCCCGCTACGCCGAGATCCCCGACGCACGTCATCTCGGCATCTTCACGCACCCGCACGCGGTCGCGGCCGAGCTCGTCGACTTCTTCGCCGGAGTGTGAAGGCTCTTCTGCGCCGGATTCTTCGCGGCTCGGCAGTAGAAGAGAGTCAGTGCGACGAACGCCGAGGGTGGCACG
>JAUZEI010000435.1 GCA_030839105.1 Actinomycetota bacterium | reverse complement strand
GGTCGAGTTCTGCCCGATCGAGTGGGCGCGCATGGAGGGCCGTTCGGTGCTCCAGTGGGACAAGGACGACTGCGCGGCCGCGGGCCTCGTGAAGTTCGACCTGCTCGGTCTGGGCATGTTGACGATGCTGCACATCGCCGTCGACCTCGTACGCGCCCAGGGCGTCGATATCGATCTCGCGACCATCCCCCAGGAAAAGGAGGTGTACGACCTCCTGTGCGCGGCCGACACGATCGGCGTGTTCCAGGTGGAGAGCCGGGCGCAGATGGCCACGCTGCCGCGGCTGCGACCGCGCACGTTCTACGACCTCGTCGTGGAGGTCGCACTCATCCGGCCCGGTCCGATCCAGGGCGGCTCCGTGCATCCGTACCTGCGCCGGCGCAACGGCGAAGAGGAGGTCACGTACATCCATCCGCTGACCGAGCCGTGTCTCAAGAAGACACTCGGGGTGCCACTCTTCCAAGAGCAGCTCATGCAACTCGCGGTCGACTGCGCGGGATTCACCGCGGCCGAGGCCGATCAGTTGCGCCAGGCGATGGGTTCGAAGCGCAGCCAGGCGCGCATGGAACGGATGCGCGAACGGCTCATGGCGGGGATGGCCGAACGCGGCATCACCGGCGACACCGCGGAGGAGATCTACACGAAGCTGCAAGCGTTCTCGAGCTTCGGTTTTCCCGAGAGCCACTCGGTGAGCTTCGCCTATCTCGTCTACTCGAGCTCGTGGATCAAGTACCACTATCCCGCGGAGTTCGCGGCCGCGCTGTTGAACGCGCAGCCGATGGGCTTCTACTCACCGCACTCCATCGTGCGCGACGCGCGCCGCCACGGTGTACACGTGCTCGGGCCCGACCTCAATGCGTCGTCGCGTGACGCGACCCTCGAACCCCGACCGCTCGACGTCGAACCGATCGGTCGACCGCTGCGCGGTTTCCACGCCGAGCCGTCGCACCTCGCGGTACGACTCGGGCTGCGCAGCGTGCGGGGCCTGCACGATGCGTTGCTCGACCGCATCGACGACGCGGGGGCCGAACGTCCGTTCACCGGCCTCGAGGACTTCGTGCGCCGCACCGGCGCGACCGTTGACCAGGTCGAGGCGCTGGCGACGGCGGGGGCGTTCGAAGGGTGCTTCGGTCAGTCGCGGCGCGCCGCATTGTGGGCGGCAGGTGCGCTCGGAACCGCCCGTCCCAACGTCCGGCGGGACGGGTCGGTCGTCGAGACGCTGCCCGGTGTCGTCACCGGTACCGACGCGCCGCCGTTACCGGGCATGACCGAGATGGAGACGGTATATGCCGATTTGTGGGCGATGGGACTCAGTGTCGGGAAGCACCCGACGGAGTTCGTGCGGGAGGAACTGACGCGGCAGGGGGTCGTGACGAGCGCGCAGCTGCGCGAGTTGCCCGACCGGACGGTGGTCGAGGTCGCCGGTGTCGTCACCCATCGCCAGCAACCCGCGACCGCCAAGGGCACCGTGTTCTTGAACCTCGAGGACGAGACCGGTCTCGTCAACGTGATCTGCGCGAAAGGAGTGTGGAAACGGTTTCGTATCGTGGCGCGGGGCGCGCCCGCGCTGCGCGTACGGGGTGTGCTGGAGAAGCACCAGGGCGTGATCAACCTCGTCGCGGGCCGCATCACCCGGCTCCCGATCAGCCTGGCCGAGCACCTCCGCTCCCGCGACTTCCACTGATGCCGACGGTACAATCCGTCGTCGTATCTGTTGTCGCGTTCGCGCCGAGAGGTAGAGAAGAGCCCGACGGTGCCGATGTACATCGATCGCCACGACCTGCCGGGCGTGTCTCCGGAGGAACTCGCGCAGGCACATATCCTGGATCTCGCCGCCCAGGATCAGTACGGCGTGCGCTACCACACCTACTGGTTCGATCCCGACAGCGGCTCCGTGTTCTGCATGGCAGAAGGCCCGAACCGTGAGGCCGTCGAAGCCGTTCACCAGGGCTCGCACGGTCTGCGCGCCTCGGTCGTCATCGAACTCGATCCGAGCGCACCCTTGAACGCGCTGTTCGGTCAGCTCCCGAATCAACCACCGGGAACGGCGTACTCGGCGCCCGCGATGCGAGCGATCCTGTTCACCGACATCTGCGGCTCGGTGGCCCAGACCCATCACCTCGGTGATGACGGGCACATGCGTCTGTTGCGCGAGCACGACGAGATCGTGCGCGCCGCGCTCACCGCGTACGACGGGCGAGAGGTGAAACACACGGGCGACGGCATCATGGCGGCGTTCTCGTCGATCGCGGCAGCGGTCGCGGCCTCGGTGCGAGTACAACGCGCGCTCACCGACCGGAACCGCTCGGCCGACACCGTGCTCGATGTGAGCATCGGTATCAGCGCCGGCGAGCCGGTCACCGACGACCACGGCGATCTCTTCGGCGCGGCCGTGCAGCTCGCGGCGCGGCTCTGCGGTCATGCACTCCCGGGCGACATTGCCGTCTCGGTGGCCGTGCGGGAGTTGTGCGTCGGCAAGGGGTTCCGCTTCGAGGATCGCGGCCGGGTCGAGTTGAAAGGCCTTCCCGAACCGACGCAGATGTACGCGGTGACCTGGCGCGAGTAGCGCCGCCGTCAGCCTTCGTTTCCGAGCCGGCAGTGTTGCGGCGCGTGCTTCTGGGTCTCGATCATGCGCATTTGAACACGCCGGCGGACGGGCGCGCGAGACTCGGGTCATGACCGCAACGATCGGGCCGTGTATCTCGGCCGACTCGCATGTCACCGAGCCGCCGGGCACGTATATAGATCGCATCGAGCCCAAGTACCGCGATCGCGCGCCGCGCCTGCACCATCACGATGCGCTCGGCGACGTGATGTTGATCGACAACGGCAAGAGCCTCGTGCCGTTCTGGTTGGTCGCCGCCGCGGGCCGACCGACCGAAGACGTGCGCCTCGACATCGACAAGCGCTTCGACGATCTCTGGCGCGGCGGTTGGGACCCGGTCGCCCGTCTCGCCGACCAGGACACTGACGGTGTCGTCGCCGAGGTCATCTATCCGTCGGTCGGCATGTTGCTCTGCAACCATCCCGACGCCGAGTACCAACGCGCGTGCTTCAACGCGTACAACCTCTGGATCGCCGAGTTCTGCGCGACCGCGCCCGAGAGACTCATCGGGCTCGGCCAGACCGCTCTCGTCACGCCGGAGGACGGCATCCACGACCTCGAGGAGATCAAGAAGCTCGGGCTGAAGGGCGTGATGCTCCCCGGCATCCCGCCCGAGAAGGACTACGACGACCCGATGTACGACGAGCTCTGGGACGCGATCGTGGACCTCGGTCTGCCGCCGTCGTTCCACATCCTCACGAGCCGCAGCGACACGCCCGGCGCCGACCACGTGCGGGGTCCGAAGCTCAACAGCTTCATGAGCATCGTGCGGGGCAACCAGGACATCATCGGAACGCTGATCTTCGGTGCCGTTTTCGAACGTCATCCCGACCTGCACGTCGTGTGCGTCGAGGCCGACGCGGGCTGGGCGCCCCACTGGATGTACCGCGCCGACCACGGCTACGACCGTCATCGCAACTGGTTGACCGCGGGCGAGCTCAGTCGCCGCCCGAGCGAATGGTTCGCCGGGAACGTGTACCTCACGTTCCAGGACGACTGGGTCGCGTTCCGCACCGCGCATCTGATGAACCCGGAGCGGCTCATGTGGGCCAACGACTTCCCGCACAGCGACGCGACCTGGCCCAACAGCCAGGCGCTCCTCGCCGAGCACGCCCTGCAGCTCGACGAGCACACCCGCGCCCGGATCCTGCACGACAACGTCGCCGAGCTGTACGGCCTCACCGTCTGATGCTCGAACCGGTCGCCGATCGCCCGGACATGCCCGAGGGTTACCTCGGCTCGGCACCGCTGCCCTGGAAGTGGGCCGAGGAGCAGCTCGTCGACGCCCGGAGCTACTGGATCACGACGATCGGTCCGTCGGGTCGGCCCCATGTGCGGCCGGTATGGGGAGTCTGGCTCGACGGTACCGTGCAGTTCTCGACGGGCGCGCGTCACGCCTCGAACATCGCACGCGATCCGCGCGTCACGGTGAATCTGGAAGACGCCGACGAATGCCTGATTATCGAGGGCACCGCGTCGGCCGTGCACGACGAGCGCGTCCGCCGGGCCTTTATCGACGCGTACTCGCCGAAGTATGCGTGG
>JAUZEI010000559.1 GCA_030839105.1 Actinomycetota bacterium | reverse complement strand
GCACTTCCTCCGGCACGAGCATGATCGTCTTGGGGAGCCCGGACATCAGATCGCGTCCACGAACCTCGGCCTTGAACTCGTCCTCGACCGGATACGCCGACCCGATTGCAAGCTTGATCTCCTCGGCGGTGCGCTCACCGATCGCGATGCCGTACTCGCGGCGCACGTAGCCCTGGATGGCCGCGTCCATGTCGAAGGATCCGACCCGGAGCGCTTCCAACGCGACGATGCCACCGAGCGAGATGACGGCGATCTCCGTCGTGCCGCCACCGATGTCGATCACCATGTTGCCCATCGGTTCGTGGATGGGAAGTCCGGCGCCGATGGCGGCGGCCATGGGTTGTTCGAGGAGATGGGTCTGCGCGGAACCGGCGCGTCGCGCGGCTTCGAGCACCGCGCGCTTCTCGACGTGCGTGATCGCCGACGGCACGCAGATCAAGACCCGCGCGCGCGACATGCGGTTGACACCGGCGCGCTGGAACAGCAGGCGGATCATGCGCTGGGTGATGTCGAAGTCGGTGATCGCGCCGCCGCGCAGCGGCCGCACCGCGACGATGTAGCCGGGGGTGCGACCGATCATCTGCCACGCTTCGTGCCCCATTGCGAGCACGTCCTGCGTACGGCTGTTCAGCGCAATGACGGTCGGCTCGTTGAGGATGATGCCGTTGCCGCGCGCGTATACGAGGGTGTTCGCGGTGCCAAGATCGATCGCGAGGTCGCGCGGCAGCTCAGCTCGCCTCTCACTCCGCCCGGCGCTTGCGGCGCGACGGCGTTTCGGGCGCGAGCGCCCGCAGGTTGCGCTCGAACTCGTCGATGCTGTGCTCCATCGAGTTCGGGCGGCGGTTGCGCAGCAGGACGATCGTGATTCCCACGATGCTGCCGACGACCGCGATGAGGAGGAACGCCACTCAGCGCTCCGATGTCGAGGACGATGCGACTGCTCCGGCGGAGCGAACCTGATGTTGTTCGAGAGCCCAGTCGGAGCCTCCCGACCAATGTTCCTGCTTCCAGATCGGCGCGGCTTCCTTGAGCGTGTCGATCGCGAACTCGGCGGCCGCAAACGCTTCGGCGCGATGCGGAGCCGATACGACCACGAGCACCGACGCCTCGGAGAGCTGCAACTCGCCGACTCGGTGCATGAGCGCGACGCGCGCGACCTCGGGCCAACGCCGTCGTAACTCCGCGACGATGCCGGACAGCGCGCGCTGGGCCGGACCGTCGTACGCCTCGTACGTCATGGCCTCGACCCCCGGCCGTCCCTCGGCGTGATCGCGAACGACACCCGCGAAGGTCACAACCGCTCCCGCCGACGGGACCGTCGCCCACTCCGCGGCCGCCGTGACCGGGAGGGGTTCATCGGTGAGCGCGACCCAGTCGCGCGCGTCGGGGTTGGGTCGGGGCACGACGGCGAGTCTACGGAAGGACCCCGGCGGCACGCTTGCCCGCGGTCACCTTCCACCGGCGCGTCGGTACACTCGCTCGGCGATGGGGCCAGGCGACCGGCACGACGAAGAGCCTCGCGACGAGCACCACGAGGGCCCGGACGAAGACAGCGGGGACGAGGCCGGCGGCCCTCGCACCCCCCTTCCTGACCCGCTCGACCGGATGTGGCTCCACCCGACCGAGCTCTCCATGCTCGGCTCGGCCGTCGCTCCGCCCCGCAATCCGCTCGGCCCCGGCTCGACCCGCCATCGCCCGTGGCCCTGGCTCACGCCACTCCTCGCCGGTGCGGCCGGCGCGCTTCTCACCGTCGCGGCGCTCGCGGTTTCGGGTTCGTTCGATCGGTCGTCGTCTCCCGAGAGCGCCGATGCGACGACCGGCGACGGCACGAGCACCCGGGTGCTTTCTGCCGCCGACACGTTGACGAAGTTGGGTCCATCGGTCGTCGCCGTACTGGCGCGCGACGCGCAGGGCGCGCGCCGGGGCTCCGGCGTGTGCGTCCGCCACGGCAAGCAGGTGCTGACGAGCACGCGGGTCGTCGGCAATGCGGCCACCGTCCAGATCGTCTCGGGCGACGGCCAGCGCCACAACGCGCGCGTGGTCGGACGCGACCGCGTCACCGATCTCGTGCTGCTCGACCTCCAAGACGTCGCCGACGTGCCCGCGGCCGAGCTCGCCGAGGACCCGCCCCCGACGGGCGCACCGGTCTGGCTCGTCGGCGCCGCGACACCGGGCGCGCAGTCGCCCTGGATGAGCGCCGGAATGACTTCTTCGAACGACGCTCTCGTCGTGAGCGCTCTCGGTCCGACGACGGGTGGGCTGCTCGAGACGGATGCGGTGAGCAACACGGCGGTCGTCGGCGGCGCGCTGGTCGACCGGGCCGGATCGGTCGCCGGCATCGTGCTCGGCCACCTCAACGGGAGCGTCACTACCTATGCGGTCTCGATCACGGTCGCGGTCGGCGTCGCCCACCAGATCGACGCGAACGGCGTGGCGCGGCACGGGACCTTGGGGATCCGCGGTGTCGACACTCCCCTCGGGCCCAAGATCACCGCGATGGCGAGCACTGCGCCGGCGGCACGCGCGGGCGCGCACGTGGGCGACGTGGTCGAGTCGATCAACGGTCGCGCAGTGGAGTCGATCACCGATGTCACCGCGCTCGTCCGGAGCATCGATCCGGGTATCAGCATCGTGATCGAGCTCCGGCGGGGAAATCAGGCGTTCACGTATCGCGTCGAGCTCGGCGCGACCACCGGCTGAGTTGTCGGCGGCTGAGTTGTCGGCGGCTGAGTTCCCGGAAATGAGCTGGACGCGCGAGCATGGGACGTCTCGAGGCGAGGGAGCCGGTTGACGTGAGCGACGAAGAGACCCACGAGTTGGACGATCTCGATCGTGAACTGCTGAATGCCGTCCAGTGGGACTTCCCGCTCGAGGCGCGCCCGTTCGCCGCGCTCGCCGACCGACTCGGCGTCGACGAACCGGAGGTACGCGCCCGGGTCGCGAAGGTCAAGGACGCCGGAGTACTGCGTCAACTCTCGGCGATCTTCGACACCCGCGCGCTCGGCTACTCCTCCGCGCTCGTCGCGGCGAAGGTCGACCCCGACCACATCGACAACGCCGCTGCGGTGATCAGCGAGCATCCCGGAGTCAGCCACAACTACAAGCGCAACCACGACTACAACCTCTGGTACACGGTGGCCGTTCCGCCCGGAGATTCTCTCGCCGAGCACATCGACGTGTTGCACCGCGACTCGGGCTCGCTCGTGACGCGCACCCTGCCGACGATCACCCTGTACAAGATCGGCGTGAAGCTCGACATGACCGGCAAGACCGCGGCGAACGCGAAGGTCGACGTGCTCGAGCACGAGCGCCCCGAGCGCAAAGCGGAGATGCCCGCGCCGGATCTCTCCGACCTCGAGCTCGCGACGATACGGGTGGTGCAACACGATCTCGCCAACGTCGAGCGCCCGTTCGCGGTGTACGCCGAACAGATCAGCGCCGATCTCGGTACCGATGTCACCGAAGCCGACGTACTGAACGTCCTCCGCTCGTTGAAGGAACGCAAGCTCATGCGGCGCTTCGCGGCCGTGATGAATCACCGCAGCGCGGGCTTCAAGGCGAACGCGATGGGCGTGTGGGCCGTGCCGGACGATCGGCTCGATGAGATCGGCCCGCAGATGGCCGGCTTCGCGGCCGTGTCGCACTGTTACCGCCGGCCGACCTACGACGACTGGCCCTACAGCGTGTTCACGATGGTGCACGGCCGGAGCGCGCGCGATTGCGAGGCGACGATCGACGCGATCCGCACCGAGACGGGCGTCGACGAGTACTGCCTCCTGTGGTCGGTGAAGGAGTACAAGAAGGTGCGGCTCGAGTACTTCACACCCGAGTGGGACACCTGGTACGCCCAGCACACGGCGCGGGCGTAACGAAACCTTTCTGACGCAACACCGGTTCGGCGCGAGTCAGCCTCGCCCACGCCGGCGCGTCAGCCACCAGGTTCCGAGCGCGGCGCCGGCGGTGACCGCACCCGCGCCCGCGAGCCAGGGCAGGAGGCTCCGATCGGGCGCGCCCGTCGCGAGGAGCAGCGCCTCCTCGTTCGAGTGGGTGGGCTTCCAACCGGCGCTCTTCAGCCGGTCGTTCGCCGCCACCCACGGATGCGTCAGGTAAGGCACGAGCGACGGTGGTGCGTCGCCGAGTCCGGTCGACCAACTGAGTGACAACGCACGCGTCGCGAGCCCGGCTCCGAGCGCGGGAACGTGGCGGCCCGGAATCATCGCGCCGGCCTCTTCGTACGCGAGCCATCCGTCGGCCGCGACGTTGAACGCACCGTCGAGGTCGACGGTGGCCGTCAACTCCAGCGCGGCCGCGACGTCGTCGATGTGCACGACTTGAACCGGCGGATTCGCGCCCCGGATGCGCAGAGGGATGCGACCGGTCGCGACCGCGGTGAACAACGAGTTCGCGCCACCGCCGACGATCGGTGCGATCCGCAGGCGTGTCGCGGTACGGGCGTCGTCGGCCGCGGCCCACTCCGCGAGTAGACGTTCGCATTCGCCGTCGACGATCGCGGGAAGGTACGCGGGACTCGGGCGCAGTGGTGCGTCCTCGGTGATCGGTATCGGGTTGTTCGCCCACGCGCCGTACACGGCGGTGCTCGACGGTCGGACGATCTTTCTCACGCCGGTTCGGCCCGCTGCTTCGAGGACGCGCCGGATACCGTCGACGTTGACGCGCGTGAACAGCTTGTCGTCGGGCAACGGTCCGATGACCGCCGCCAGATGGACGATGGCGGACACGTCGCGGAGGTACGGAACGAGATCGGTGTTCAGCACGTCGACCCGGTGAAATTCCAACTTGCGCGCCTGCCGGGCGGGGTCGCGCACGTCGAGACCGACGATCCGAGTCACCTGTGGGCTGGCGTCGAGCAGGGGCAGGAGCCGCTGCCCGAGAAGCCCCGAGACACCGGTCACGGCGACGACGAGTTCATCGGT
>JAUZEI010000422.1 GCA_030839105.1 Actinomycetota bacterium | reverse complement strand
GCCACGTTGGGTGGATCCTCTGCGACAAGTACAACAAGACCGACAGCGACGCGATCAAGGACTTCACGCGTTACCCCGAGCTCGTCTGGCTCGACAAGCACGACTGGATCGGGCCCTGGACGCTCGGGCTGATCTGCTTCGTCATCGGCGGCTGGAGCGGGCTGCTCATCGGGTTCTTCGCGTCGACCGTGCTGCTCTGGCACGTCACGTTCACGGTGAACTCGGTCGCACACGTGTTCGGGCGCCGCGCCTACGAGACCACCGACACCAGCCGCAACACGCTGCTGATCGCGCTCGCGACCGGCGGCGAGGGCTGGCACAACAACCATCACCGCTACCCGTGGGCCGCCCGCCAGGGATTCCGCTGGTGGCAGATCGACACGACCTACTACATCCTGCGCGGGCTGAGCTTCGTCGGCATCGTGCGCGACCTGAAGCCGGTGCCCGCGTCGGTCATCGAGGAAGCGCGCGTCGCCAAGGCTCGACGTCGAGCTTCGGATACTTCTCGCTAGTCGCGTCGACCAGCTCGGGCGTCCACACCGGATGACCGGGCGGCGGGAACCCGAAGAGCTCGAGCTCGCGTGGTGTCGCCGATTCGACGAACTGCACCCACGACGGATGGGTCGCGTTCGACTGCACCGAGTGGAAGCCGATCCAGTCCTGACCCGCGACCTTGTAGCTGACGTTCAGTAGGTAGCGATGGCTGCCCGACCGCGTCAGGTCGACGCCACGGTGAAAGACGTCGGGCCGGTACACGAGCAACGAACCCCGCGGGCCGACCGCGGACCGCTCGTGCGCGTAGAGATCGGGATCGTTCGCAGGCATGAAGATCTTGTTGGTCGAACGGCCGCCGGCATCGCCTCGGGAAACGAGATGCGTGGGAGCGTTCCCCTCGTCGACATCGGTCAGGTACAGGAACGACTCGACGTGCCACCACGGCGCCTCCGACCGCGGCGGCAGGAACGAATGGTTGCGGTCGGTATGCATCGGTTGCTCGAAGTTCGCATCACCCGCATATTTCGCACTGACCTGCGCCTGGTAGATGCGAAGGTCGTCCGACCCCAGCGCGCGCTCCATGAAGTCGATGACGCCGGGATGCACACACAAACGCGTCAGCTCCCCGCTCCCGTAGAACGGGAACTCACCGCGAAACCGGTGCTGTTCGGGGCGGAACGCGGGCCCGGTCGCGGGCATCTCCGGGTAGCCGCGGCGCAGTTCGGCGTCGCTGCGGCCCGGCGGCCGGTACTTCGCCGGATCGGAGAAGAACTTCTCGGGTGCCGGGAACACGTACTTCAGGTCGTCGACGGCGCGGTCGATCTCGCCGACGTCGATCAAGCGGTCGAGGAGGATCCAGCCGTCCTCGCGCCAGGCCGCTACCTCTTCGTCGCGCGCCAACCGCCCACTCATCGCTCGGCCTCCCATACCTCGATCGATGGTCCGCATTACCGCCGCGCGCGTCCGGCGAGCGCGGATTACCCTTCGACCTTATGGCTGACAAGTCCCCCAAGAAGTCGAACAGCAAGAAAGCCGGGAAATCGTTGAAGGAGAAGCGCGCGGACAAGCAGGCCAAGCGCGACGACAAGCGCCCCGGTATCGGCGGCTGACTTCAAACGAGGAGTCGGCGGGGCTGGCGACCGTCGACGTGTTCGCGAACCTGACGGTCGAGGCTCCGTGAGCACGCACCGCGCAGGTCGATCCGGCGGGCTCGGTCAGGCCCGGTCGGTGACAAACGACGACGACGCGTGCCTCACACCCCGGCTTGCCGGGTCGCCCGGCGGCAGGCGCACACGCGCGACCGTTGTTCCCGGTTCGCCTTCGTCGCGTTCGAACGATCCGAGATGGGCGGCCACGGCGGCCGCGACCACCGTGAGTCCGATGCCGTGGTCACCACTCGGGCCGGAGCTCGTCGCGGAGCGAGTCGCAATGTCGCTCTCCGTCGAGTTGGCGATCTCGACGGTGGCGCCACCGGGATCGGCGTCGACCCGGACGCGCACCCAACCGCCGCTGTGGTTGTGCCGGGCCGCGTTGTCGACGAGGTTGCGCACCAGGCAGTCAAGGAGAGCCCGATCACCGACGACCGAGACGGGATGCAACTCGAGGTCGAAGCGGATGTCCTGACTCTCCCGGTTCTCGAGCACCTCGGCAACTGTGTCTCCGACGAGCTCGTCGAGCGCGATCACGGAACGATCGATGCGGCCACTTTCGGCCCGGCCCATCGCGAGCAACGCGGAGACGATCCGTTCGGCGCGCAACGTCGCGTGCTTGATGTTCTCGGCCGTGACGCGCGTGGTATCGCTCTGGGCGTCCGCGAGCAGGATGTCGGCCTCGCTGCGCACGACCGCGAGCGGCGTGCGGAGCTCGTGGGAGACCTGAGCCGAGAATCGGCGTTGCGCCACGAACGAATGCTCCAGGCGGTCGAGCATGTCGTCGAAGGTGTCGGCGAGATCCTTGAGCTCGTCGGCGGGACCGCGCAGATCGACGCGCACACTGAGGTCGGTCGCGGATGCCGCGCGGGCCCGACTGGTGATAAGGCGAATCGGCCGGAGCGTGCGCCCCGCGATCAACCAGCCGATGAGGCCCGCGACGACCGCGAGCACACAGATCGCGATCGCGGTCCAGAACCGCGACCGGTTGACCGCGTCGCGCTGCAGCCGGCTCTGTACGCGCTGAAAAGCCGCGTTGACCGCCGACCCGTTCGCACCCGGGTCGAAGAGCACTTCGGGGTGCGCCTTCACGTACGCCTCGGCGGCATTGCGGTCGACATGAAGCTCGTCGAAGATCGCGTTCTGGAATGCATTGGGACTCTTGTACGTGGAGTCCTGAAAGGTGACCGCGTTCACGAGGAGAGCGATCGAGCCCGCCCCGAGCAACGCGAGCATCATCAGCACTGCCAATCGCAGCCGTACTTTCACGTCAGCCGCCTTTCGGAACGGTCCGGGCGATTAGTTCGTGCTCACGCGAGCCGGTAGCCGAAGCGCGGCACCGTCTCGATCACCGCGGGATCTCCGAGCTTGCGGCGCAGGGTCAGCATCGTGACGCGCACGATGTTGCTGAACGGGTCGACGCGGTCGTCCCAGACGCGCGCCATCAGCACCTCTGCGCTCAGGGTCGCGCCGGGCTCGATCAGCAACTGCTCGAGGAGCGCGAACTCCCGATTCGTGAGCCGGAGCTCGTCGTTGCCGCGACCCGCGCGCCGGCGTGCGGGGTCGAGCCATACGTCTCCGAACTCGAGGACCTTGGGCCGGGCGCGCATCGAGCGCCGGCCGAGGGCGCGAATTCGTGCGACGAGCTCGGCCATTGCGAACGGCTTCGGGAGGTAGTCGTCGGCTCCGAGCGCGAGCCCTTCGACGCGCTCTTCGATCGCGGCCGACGCGGTCAGCATGAGGATGCGGCTCAGCGCTCCGCACGCGCTCAACGCCTCGCACACGGCATCTCCGTGCAGCACCGGCAGATCACGGTCGAGCACGATCACGTCGTACTCGATCGACTGCGCGCGCTCCAATGCCGAACCACCGTCGCGGGCGATGTCGACGGAGAGCGCGGCCCGGCGCAACCCACGCGCGATGACGTCGGCCAAGGCTGCGTCATCCTCCGCGAGCAACACGCGCATGACCCTTCCCCGGGATCGGTCGTCCCCGGAGCCTACGACCCGGATTGCCGCGTCCGCTCGCCGTTCACGGGTACCGTCCGCGGGGTGCCGAGTGGGCAATTGCCCGGCTCGTCGCGGCCGACGCCGGTCGGGCGGTCAGTCGGAACATCTCCGGTCGTCAGCGGAGGAACCGGCCGGGGCGGACACCGGTCGACACGCCCTCGCGGGTCGCGACGACGCCGTTGACCACGCTCGCGGCGACGCCCTCCGCGTCGGTCACCAGCCGAGTTCCGTTCGCGGGTTGGTCGCGCACGTAGCGCACCCGGGTCGTGCCGACCCGGTCGGGATCGAACAGGACGAGGTCGGCCGCGAGCCCGAGTTGCACGCGACCGCGGTCCCGAAACCTGAAGAGGTCGGCCTGGTCGGCCGTGAGCATCTTGATCGCCTGCTCG
>JAUZEI010000558.1 GCA_030839105.1 Actinomycetota bacterium | reverse complement strand
AGGCCGAGGCGATCGCCGAGAACCGGCGCTCCGAGCTGTTCGAGCTGGCCAAGATCTACGAGGAGCGCGGGGTCGAGCCCGGGCTGGCGCGCCTGGTCGCGGATCAGCTCATGGCGCACGACGCGGTGGGCGCGCACGCACGCGACGAGCTCGGAATCTCGGAGACGATGATCGCCCGTCCGTTGCAGGCCGGCCTCACGTCGGCAGGCTCGTTCGTCGTCGGCGCGCTCGTACCATTGCTTGCGATCACGTTGGCGGCCAAGAGCGTGCGCATCGGCCTCACGGTCGCGATCACGCTGGGCGCGTTGCTCGGTCTGGGCGCGCTCGGCGCGCAACTCGGCGGCGCACCGCGCGGTCGCGCCGCGCTGCGCGTCGCCGGACTTTCGATGTTGTCGATGGCGCTCACGTACGGCATCGGGCGCATCGTCGGCGCCAACATCTAGGAGTTCCCGGCGCGCCAGCGTTCGTTGGCTTCGTCGAAGAGGCGGCGCGTGCGCTCGAGATCGCGCGGCCGCTCGGTGAAGGTCTCGAAGTCCCACTCGGAACGCGCGCCGTTGAAGAAATCGCCGCCGTAGACGTGGAGGGCAACCGCGAAGTCGGAGTGCGTGTTCGCGACGGAATGGATGACGTCATCGCCGAGCACGAGCACGTCACCGGCGGGAACCTCTTTGCCGCCGGCCGGTTCGAGACCGTGCGGCGCACGCCGGTAGAAGGCGTTGTCCTCCTGGCCGCCGTACATGCCGATCGCCGCCCACATCCGGTGCTCGTGCGGGTACAGGACCATCCCCGGGGTCCACGCGACCCGCAGGATCGTGAGGTCGGCTGTGTTGTGCAGCGCGCTGATGCCGCCGAGCTCGACCGGCCCGACCGCACGTTCCAATGCCGACGGGTCGGCAATGAGCTCGTCGAGCACATCGCGTACTGCGAGGACCGGCGAGTGCTCCGCGAGTGCTCCGCGGCACCGGGAAACGATGTCGTCCACTTCCAACGTCACGACCTCAGGATACGACCGTCAGTCGATGCGGCGGAGCTCGGCGCGGTAGCGGCCCCAGTTGCGCACGTACTCCTCGGCCGGGAACGTCACCTGTTCCGGCTTCACCGCACCGAGGCGCAACTGTGCAGGTACACCGAGGGCCATCGCGCCGCCCGGAACCTCCATGCCGTTCGGCACGACCGCGCCCGCGCCCACGAGCGCGCCCGAGCGCACGATCGCTCGGTGCAACACGATGGACCCGGTACCGATCAGTGACCCGTTTTCGACGGTGCAGCCTTCGAGATGCGCGAGATGACCGATCGTGCAGTCGTTGCCGACGACCGTCTCGAGCTCGCGGGTGCAATGCAGCACGGCGCCGTCCTGCACGCTCGTGCGCTCCCCGACCACGATGCGACTCTGGTCACCCCGCAGTACGGCCTGCGGCCAGATCGTCGAACCGGCTCCGATCTCGACGTTGCCGATGATCGTGCAGTCGGGATGCACGAAGGCGTCGGGGTCGATCCGGGGCTCGATGTCACCGAGGGCGTAGAGGGTCATGGGCACTAGTTTGACGGGAATGGACAGCTTGCCGGGGATCGACACGGACCTGCACGTGAAGGAAGTCGCCGAGCAGGGCTACACGATCGTCGAGAACGCGATCGCGCCTGCACTCGTCGACGCGTTGACCGATTCCTTGTCGCGTCTCGAGCGGTTTCTCGACGTGCAGCCCGCGCCGAACTCGATCGAGGGCCATCACACGTTGCGCGTCTACAACCTGCTCGCGTACGACGACGTCTGGCAACACGTACCCGTACACGAACACGTACTGCCGGTCGTCGAGCGTGTGCTCGATCCGGGTTGCCTGATCTCGTCGCTGTCGTCGATCGACATCCTGCCCGGCGAGTCGGCGCAACCGATCCACGCCGACGACCAGCTGATCCCGATCCCGAAGCCGCATCCCCCGACCGTCTGCAACTCGATGTGGGCGCTCACCGACTTCACCGAGGCCAACGGTGCAACGCGTCTGTGCCCCGGAACGCACCTCTCGGACCACAGCCCCGACTACGGCGCGGAGTACGAATCGATCGCGGCCGAGATGCCGCGGGGTGCGGTCCTCATCTGGCACGGAAGCCTCTGGCACGGCGGCGGCGCGAACACGGCGAGCGAGCCGCGCGTCGGTATCGCGATGAACTACTGCGCGGGTTACATCCGCCAGCAGGAGAACCAGCAGCTCGGACTCGCGCGCGAGAAGGTGCAGACCTTCGAACCGCGGTTGCGCGAGCTCGTCGGTTACGGCGTCTACAACATGCTGATCGGGCACGTCAACAAGCAGTCACCCGACCGTCTGCTTCTCGGCGAAGGCTCCGACGCCGTCGTCTTCGAGGGGTTCTGAACGATGAGCATGTTGGAAGTCACCGACGACGCGCGTGTGCGCGTGCTCACACTGAACCGTCCCGAGGCGTTGAACTCGTTCAACGACGAGCTGTATCACCTCGCCGGCGCGGCGCTCGAGGACGCCGAGGCGCGCGCCGACATCGCGTGTGTGGTGATCACCGGCACGGGTCGCGCGTTCTCCGCCGGGCAGGACCTCGGGGAGATGGGTCGACTCAGCGCCAACGCGCACAACGACTTCGGTGACGCGGGCCCCGGGTTTCCGCACTTCCTCGACACACTCGCCGCGTTCGGCAAGCCCGTGATCGCAGCGGTGAACGGAATCGGTGTGGGCATCGGGATGACGATGTTGCTCCACGTCGACATCGCGTTCATCGCGAGCACCGCTCGGTTGCGGGCACCGTTCGTACCGCTCGGTGTCGTTCCCGAAGCGGCCGGCAGCCTGTTGATGCCCGTCATCATGGGTAACCAGCGCGCCGCGCTGAAGCTCTACACCGGTGACTGGATCACGGCCGACGAAGCAGTCGAGTGCGGCCTGGCATTGCGCGCGGTCGAACCTGACGCGCTGATGAGCGAGACGATGGAGTTGGCACGCCGGATCGCCGAGATGCCGGTCGCATCGCTGAGCGCGACCAAGCGCATCGTCGTCGAGGGCCGGATCGACGCCGTGCGCGCGGCGCGTGCCCGCGAGGATCAGGCGTTTGCGGGCATGATCGGCCAGCCCGCGAACATGGAAGCCATCTCCGCGTTCCTCGAGAAGCGGCCGCCGGACTTCTCCCGTCTCTGACGCCGGTAGCCTGCCCGCCATGACGATCGTGGCGACGCGCGGCGGGAAAGTCGAGGGTTTCGAACGGGACGGCGTGCACGTCTTCCGGGGCATTCCGTACGCGGCGCCGCCGATCGGCCCACTCCGCTGGAACGCGCCGCAGCGGGAAGAGGCCTGGTCCGGAACGCGAGACGCCTCGTCGTTCTCGCCGCAGTCGGCACAGACCGAATTCGCGATGACGAAGATGATGGGCCAGAAGCAGCCGCCCTACAGCGAGGACAGCCTTTACCTCAATGTGTGGACGCCCGCGTGCGACGACGCCCGGCGGCCCGTGATGGTGTGGATCCACGGCGGCGCGTTCCTGTGGGGTTCGGGCGACACGCCGTGGTACGACGGCACGAAGTTCGCGGTGCACGGTGACGTCGTCGTCGTCTCCATCAACTACCGGCTCGGTCCTTTCGGGTTCCTGCACCTGGGCGATCTGTTCGACGGCACGTTCGCGGGCTCGGGCAACGCCGCGGA
>JAUZEI010000419.1 GCA_030839105.1 Actinomycetota bacterium | reverse complement strand
GTCACCATCCTCATCGCAGTCGGCGTGATGCTCGAGACCATGAAGCAACTCGACAGCCAGCTGATGATGCGGAACTACGAGGGCTTCCTCTCCTAGCGCCATGGGCTCCTCAGATCCCCGACTCGTGCTGCTCGGGAGGCAAGGTGCCGGAAAGGGCACTCAGTCGACCCGCCTGGCCGAGCACTACGGCGTCATGCACGTCTCGACGGGCGACATGTTCCGCACCCAGGCGGCGCAGGGCACCGCGTTCGGGCTCGAGGCGAAGCGCTACATGGACGCCGGCGAGCTCGTTCCGGACGAGATTGTGGTGGGCGTGATCGAGGAGAGCATGGTCCCGGGTGGTCCCCTCGGCGGCGGGTTCGTGCTCGACGGGTTCCCGCGCACCTTGCACCAGGCGCGTGAGCTCGATCGCGTGATATCGGGGGACCCGCTCGATCTCGTCATCGACCTCGACGTTCCGCGCGAGATCGTCTTCGACCGGATCGCGGGCCGGCGCGTCTGCGAGAGCTGCCAGCGGGTGTACCACGTCAACCTGCCGCCGGAGAAAGACTGGACGTGTGACACCTGCGGGGGCGACGTCCGCCAGCGCGACGACGACACCGAGGAGGCGGTCGAACGTCGCCTCGAGCTGTACGAACGTGAGACCGTGCCGATCGTCCAGTACTACCGCGCTCTCGGCCTGCTGATTCTGGTCGACGGGGTGGGCGAAGGCGACGAGGTGTTTGAACGACTCGTCAAAGTCTGCGTCGAGCAGCTCTCGTAGCGGTCACGCACTGATGGTCCTGCGCAAGAACGCGAATCAGATTGCGCTGATGCGGCGCGCGGGCGCCGTCGTCGCCGAGATGCACGACGCCTGCACCCGCGCCGCCGTACCGGGCGCTACGACCGCCGACCTCGACCGCGCCGCACGCGCAGTGCTCGACCGCCGCCACGCCCGCTCCAACTTTCTCGGGTATCACGGCTTCCCGGCGGTGGCATGCATCTCGGCGAACGAGGTCGTCGTGCACGGCATCCCGGGCCCGCGGGTCCTTGCGGAAGGCGACATCGTCTCGATCGACTGCGGGGCGATCATCGAGGGCTGGCACGCCGACGCCGCCATCACGGTTCCCGTCGGCGACGTCGACGCCGAGTCGCAACGACTGATGGACGTGACCCGGGCGGCGCTCGAGTCGGCCATCGCCGCGACCGTCGCCGGTAACCGGCTGGGCGACATCGGCGCCGCCGCCGAGAGCCCGGTCGACAAGGCCGGTTTCGGGGTCGTGCGCGAGTACGTGGGTCACGGCATCGGTACCGAGATGCACGAGGAGCCCGATGTGCCGAACTACGGACCCGCGGGCCGGGGCCTCAAGCTCCGGGCCGGGATCGTGCTCGCGATCGAACCGATGGTGACCGCCGGGCGGCCCGCCACCCGGACCCTCGACGATGGCTGGACCGTCGTGACCGCCGACGGTTCTCGCGCCGCCCACTTCGAACACACCGTCGCCGTCACCGACAACGGCCCCCAGATTCTCACGCTCCCGGCTTGAGTGCCTTCGGGAGCGCGAGCAGCCATGGACACGGCTTGGCAATTGGAGGCTTTATCAGGTATTCTCTTCGGTCGGCTCCTTGCCCGTTCCGCGCGCCCAGGGACCCAGAAATTTTCGACGTCCGCTGGCGCGCTTCCAGCCTGAAGGTGATGCTCTCTGGCCAAGCCCAAGGATGACACGATCCTGGTCGAAGGCACGGTCGTCGAACCGCTGCCGAACGCCATGTTCCGTGTCGAGCTGGAGAACGGGCACAAGGTGCTTGCCCATATTTCCGGGAAGATGCGCATGCACTACATCCGCATCGCGCCGGGCGACCGGGTGCAGGTCGAGCTCACGCCGTACGACCTGACCCGCGGCCGCATCACGTATCGCTACAAGTGAACCTCGTAAGTGAGCCCGCGCCGAGTGCGGAGAAGGTGACGACATGAAGGTTCGTCCTTCGGTGAAGAAGATGTGCGACAAGTGCAAGGTGATCCGCCGGCACGGCTCGGTCCGGATCATCTGTGACGACCCCCGCCACAAGCAGCGGCAGGGTTAGGAGGACGCGCCATGGCCCGTATCGCCGGCGTCGACATTCCCCGCGAGAAGCGGCTCGAGATCTCGCTCACGTACATCTACGGCATCGGCCGTAACACCGCACAGGAGGTGTGCGACGCGACGCAGATGTCGCGCGACACTCGTGTGCGCGACCTCACCGACGAAGAAGTCGCCCGCCTGCGCACCTACATCGACCAGAACCTGAAGGTGGAAGGTGACCTGCGCCGCCAGGTGAGCCAGGACATCAAGCGCAAGATGGAGATCGGCTGCTACGAAGGACTGCGCCACCGCAAGGGGCTCCCGGTCCACGGCCAGCGCACCCGGACGAACGCCCGCACCCGCAAGGGTCCGAAGAAGACGGTCGCCGGCAAGAAGAAAGCTCGTAAGTTGTCGTGACCGTGACGCCCGCACCCCGAATCGGAGCCTGAGAAGCAGTGGCGAAACCTGTTGCCGGCGGTCGCCGGCCCAAGAAGAAGGAACGCAAGAACGTCACCTACGGGATGGCG
>JAUZEI010000373.1 GCA_030839105.1 Actinomycetota bacterium | reverse complement strand
CGTCGGCGAAATGGTTGTGCACCGAGCGCACCGAGACCCCGGCTTGCGCCGCGACCTCGGGCACGCTCGGCCGCAATGCCCCCGCTTCGTAGCACGCGAGCAGTGCGTCGATGATGGCTTCCCGGTTTCGTTCTCCCCGCCGGACCCGACCGTCGACCACCGCCATGCCGAGCAGTCTGCACTAGTTGCAGATATACTGCAACTACTTTCCCGGGCGGCGGGACCGGGTGATGTGACCGATGTCACGTCGTGCTCCCGGAGGCCGCGGGTTACGGTCCGAGGGTGACGACGAGCGAAACGCCCGATACCGGCTACTTGCCGGTGATGCTCAACCCGTTCGAGCCGGGATTCTTCGAAGACCCCTACGCGCAGTACAAGCTCGTGCGCGAGCAGGATCCGGTGCACTTCAGCCCCATCGGAGCGATCGCCCTCTTCCGTTACGAGGACGTGCACCGCGTGCTGCGCGACCCGAGCCTCAGCGTCGAAGAGGACAAGATGATGCCGCTCGCCGTCGATGCCGACCCCGACATCGCGGCGATGCTCGCCGAGCGGCGCGAGGGCGGCTCGCACAACATGCTCAATCTCGATCCGCCCGACCATCACCGGTTGCGCCGGCTCGTATCCAAGGTGTTCACGCCCCGCACCGTCGAAGAGCTCCGACCGCGCGTACAGCAGCTGGTCGACGAACACCTCGACATCGCGCTCGCGTCCGGTGGCACCGTCGACCTGATCGCCGGCCTCGCGTTCCCGCTCCCCTTCGTCGTGATCTCGGAGATGCTCGGCATCCCGGAAGGCCGCGACCGTTCGCAACTCCGCGAGTGGTCGGGCGCGGTGGTGAAGACGTTCGATCCCATCCTCACGCGCGACGAGATCCTGGCGTCGTTCGACGCGATCGACAACATCAACGCGTACATCACCGAGGTGATCGCGTGGAAGCGCGAACACCCGAGCGACGACCTGCTGAGCGCGCTGATCGCGGCCGAGGACGAGGGCGACCGCCTGAGCGAGATCGAGCTCATGGAGCAGGTGCTGCTCCTGTACGTCGCCGGCCACGAGACCACGGTGAACCTCATCGGGAACGGCACGCTCGCGTTGTTGCGCAATCGCGATCAGCTCGAGCTGCTCACCACCGATCCGTCGGTCGACACGACGTTCGTCGACGAGCTGTTGCGCTACGACTCGCCGGTGCAGATGTCGCGCCGGATCACGGTCGCGCCCTATGAGCTCGGCGGCAAGTCGATCGAGCCGGGTTCGATCGTCATGACCTGCCTCGGCGCCGCCAACCGCGACCCGGCGAAGTGGGGCGAGACGGCCGACACGCTTGATATCCGCCGTGCCGACGCCCGCGAGCACATGTCGTTCGGCGGCGGTTTCCATTCCTGCCTCGGCGCGCACCTCGCGCGCCTCGAGGGACAGGTCGCGATGACGACGCTCGTGCGCCGCTTCCCGGCCGTCGAGCTCGCAACCGAGAAGCCCGAATACAACGGCCGGATCGTGCTGCGCGGTCTCGCCGAGCTGCCGGTGACCCTCGCGTAGTCACGTCGCACATCAGCCGAAGACGCGGCCCGCGTGCGTGAGCGCGCAGATGTCCATCGTGACCGCGATCGAGATGTGGATGGCCGCGCCCCACCAGATCGACCGCGTCTTCAGGCTGAGGCTCCCGAGCGCGACGCCGCCGACGATCGCGGCCAGCGCTTCCGGCATCGGCTTGCCGTAGTGCAGCATGTTGTACGGAAGCGCCATCGCGAAGATGGCCGCCCAACCGAGCCGGGGTGCGATCCCGTGCAGCAGAAAGCCGCGGAAAAAGAACTCGAGCGCGCAGAACTGCGCCCAGTACAGCAACCACCACACGTACATGTACGGCCAAAGCGAATGCCCGGCGGCCGGGTGGAAGAACGGGTAGCGATCCTGGAACGAGGAAAGGAACGACGCTGCGATGATCAACGGTGCCGCCACTGCGTACACAGCTGCGTAGACGCGGACATGCGGAAGGATTCCGCGCAGCCGGAGCCCGTAGTCGCGCACGCGCTCGCGTAACACCACGCGGATCACGAACACCGCCGGGAGCACGTACGCGGAGATCACGACGACGGCCCAGAACGCGAGCTGGTTGAAGTCGCGGTGCGTCGAGACGAGCATGCCGTCGTGCAGCCGGGTCGCGATTGCGTGCAGACCGACCGAGCGCAGAACGCGTTCCAACCACTGGGGTTGAGCGCCGTCCGACAAGAAGTTGCCGCACGTGAGCGCGACCGCGGCGGTGACGAAGACGATCACCATCTTGCGGTCGGTCGCGCGGTTGGTCGCGGCCTGCGCGTCGGCCGCGGCGCGGACGTCGGTGACATACGTGCGCCACAGCCGGCCCAGGAACCCTTCCCGGATCGGCGCGGTGTGCTCCGGCGCAGCCACGTCCGGGGAGATCGGGGTCAGGGTCGACGCGGCCGGTTGGTCCACCCGCCCTCCTCCGTCGGAAACCACCCACCGGCCGCGAAGGTACCGCCGTCGACGTGCACCGTCGTCCCGGTGACGAAGCCCGAGAGGCCGGACGCGAGGAATACCGCCACGCCCGCGACATCGTCGGGCCGGCCGAAACGTCCGAGCGGTACCCAGGTCGGGATGAGATGTTCGTCGTCCGGCCCGACCCACTTCGAATACGGCACCTGCAGCGTCTCCGTGACGTCGGGTGCGATCGCGTTCACGCGGACTCCGTAGCGTGCGTACTCGACCGCCAGTGAACGCGTGAAGCCGGTGATCGCCGACTTGAACGCGGAGTAGACGGCTCGGGTCGGGATCGCACGGAACGCTTCGATCGTCGAAACGTTCACGATGCTCCCGCCGTCGCCTTGGTCGATCAGGCGCGGAAGCACGGCACGGGAGCACGCGAAGACGTGCGCGAGGTTCACGCGATACAGGTCGTCCCACTCCTCGTCGGTCTGTTCGTGAAAGGCGGCGCGCCGGCCGCCGAAGTGTCCGACGTTGTTGACGAGCACGTCGACACGGCCGAAGTTGTCGCGGGCGGCGACCACGAGCGCATCCGCGGCGTCGGCTTCTCGTACGTCGCAAACGACGCCGACCACACGGTCGCCCGCCGTCACCTGGGTCTCGCGCGCCCGGTCGGCATCGATCTCGGCGAACACGACGGCGGCGCCCTCGGCCGCGAATCGCTCGACGATGCCGCGTCCGATCCCCCCGCCCCCGCCCGTGACGATCGCCACCTTGCCGGCGAGAGACTGCGACGATCCGACCCGGTCGGACGAGTTCGGCAAGTTCGACGATCCGACCCGGTCGGACGAGTTCGACGAGTTCGACGGGTTGGCCGAATCGGGCACGGCGGGCCGGATCAGACGAGCGCGGCGTGGCGCCGGAGCTCTTGGAGGCGTTCGGCGAGCGGCATACCGGGGAAGTGCACGACGTGCGGTCGCGCCGAAGGGTCGTCGGGGATGCTGTTCCACGCGCGGTCGAGCAAACCGACGCGGCCCCGCCATCGCGACGCTGCGATGGGCCGCACCCCGCGTACGTGCCGGTAGCCGAGCACGTGGTTCACTGCCGCATTCTCCCACCAGCGATCGTGTACGAAGCGGCGCTGCGCCCACACGTGTTCCAGAAATCGCTTGGACCGACCGCCGCCCTGCAGCGCGAGCACACCCGTGTTGGGGACGCGCCCGCGGCTCGTGCGGTGTTCGACGAGATGTAGGAACCGATTGGGCGCCAGCACGCCCGCGATGTCGGGCGCGCCGTCGAGGACGAGCGCGTCGGCGTCGATCCATACCACG
>JAUZEI010000321.1 GCA_030839105.1 Actinomycetota bacterium | reverse complement strand
CGACACAAGACCGAAGGCGAACAGTGCGCCGTAGGTCATGATCACCGCGTAGGCCCACGTGTCCGAGGGCGCGTGCTAGATGTCGTGGACCATGTGCACGACATCGGTCAACAGGTACGGCGCGTTGGGCAGGAACAACACCCACGCCCCGAACCCGAGCCACCACGCGACACCGCGCCGCGCCGAAGTCGGGAAGAGTGCGAGCGCGAGGACGGCCGGAACCGCGGCGAGGAAGAGATTCCAGAGCATGAACCCGTGCACCGGGCCATACAGGAAGGCGCCCACCGCCCGAGCGTACCTGCGATCACCGAAGTAGCGTCCGTCACCTACGCATCCGACGCGGGAGCCCTACCGACATGACCGACCTTTCCGTCCTCGACGCCACCGCCCAGGCCGAGTTGGTACGCACGGGCGACGCGTCGGCCGCCGAGCTCGTCGACGGCGCGATCGAACGGATCGAGAAGGTCAACGGGGAGCTCAACGCGGTGATCCATCCGCTCTACGAGCGGGCCCGGTCCGCCGTGCACAGCGGCCTGCCGTCGGGACCGTTCACCGGCGTTCCCATCGTCGTCAAGGATCTCGACGGAACTCTCGCCGGGGCGCCGTACCACGCCGGCAACAAGGGCCTGAAGGCGGCGAACTACGTGGCCACGGTCACGAGCTACATCTTCGAGCGGCTCGAACGCGCGGGATTCGTGATCGTGGGCAAGACGAACACGCCCGAGTTCGGCCTCATGCCCACGACGGAACCACAGGCCTACGGCCCGACGCACAATCCCTGGAACACGGCGCACAGCCCCGGCGGTTCGAGCGGCGGCTCGGCCGCCGCGGTCGCGAGTGGCATGGTGCCGGTCGGTCACGCGGGCGACGGCGGCGGCTCCATTCGCATCCCCGCGAGCATGTGCGGCCTCTTCGGTCTGAAGCCGACGCGCGGCCGCGTGTCACTCGGGCCGGCCGAGCACGAGGCGTGGGCCGGTCTCGTCATGCGGCACGTGGTGACGCGCAGCGTGCGCGACAGCGCCGCGGTGCTGGACGTCCTGCAGGGTTACGCAACCGGTGATTGGTACACGGCGCCGCCGCCCGAACGCTCGTACGTCGACGAGGTGGGAGCGCAGCCCGGCAAGCTGAAGATCGGGGTGCGCACCGGCGCACCGCTCGGCCTGGCGCCCGTCGACCCGGAATGCATAGCCGCGGTCGACGCGACGGTGACGCTGCTCGAATCACTGGGCCACACCGTCGTCGAGGCCGCGCCCGCCGCGCTCGACGACGGCGCGTTGCTCGAGACCTTCACGACCGTGATGCTCTGCTCGCTGCGCGCCGATCTGGCCGAAGTCGCGGCGAGGATCGGCCGTCCGGTCACCGCCGACGACATGGAGCCGTCGACGTGGGCAAGCTACGAGGCGGGCGCAGCCTTCGACGCCGGCGGTTACGTGCAGGCGCTCACCAAGATGCAGGCGTGGAGCCGGCGCGCGATCGCGTGGTGGGTCGACGACGGCTTCGACCTGTTGCTCACGCCGACGATGGCGGAGCCGCCGCCCTTGCTCGGTGATCTCACCGATCCCGCGACCGGCGGCTCGCGTCTGTTGCCGTTCGCGATCTTCGCGGCGCCGTTCAACGTGACCGGCCAGCCCGCGATGTCGTTGCCGCTCGCGATGTCGGCAGGAGACCTACCGGTCGGCGTGCAACTTGTCGGCGCGCCCTATCGCGAAGATCTCTTGTTCCGCGTCGCCGCTCAGATCGAACAAGCTCAACCGTGGGTCGACTCCCGTCCGCCCGTGCACGCCTAGCGCCGCCGCGAGCATCAAGGAGCACGGACATGGCCGACACGTACCTCGACGCAACCGCCCAGGCGGAGCTCGTGCGCTCGGGCGAGGCGTCCGCACTCGAGCTCGTCGACGACGCGATCGCCCGAGTCGAGAAGCTCAACCCCGAGCTGAACGCGGTGATCCACCCCCGCTTCGACAAAGCGCGCGCCGAGGCGCGCGGCACGTTGGCGGATGGCCCGTTCCGAGGCGTGCCGCTCGTGCTCAAGGATCTCATGGCCGGCATCGAGGGCGATCCCCAACACGAAGGCATGAAGTTCGTGCGCGATGCGGCGTACGTCGCCGACCACACCGATGCACTCGCGCAGAAGTTCCTCGATGCCGGCTTCGTCTGCGTCGGACGTACGAACACCCCCGAGCTCGGCATCGTGCCCACGACCGAGCCCGAGGCGTACGGCGCGGCGCGCAATCCTTGGGACCCCAGCCGGACCACGGGCGGTTCGAGCGGCGGCTCCGCTGCCGCGGTCGCGAGCGGGATGGTCGCGGTCGGGCACGCGAACGACGGTGGCGGTTCGATCCGCATCCCGGCGAGTTGCTGCGGTCTCGTCGGGCTCAAGCCCTCTCGCGGTCGCACGTCGTTGTTGCCCGACTTCAGCGTCATCGACGACCTGCTCATCGTCGAGCTCTGCGTGACGCGCACCGTGCGCGACACCGCCGGAGTGCTCGACGCGGTGCGCGGCGGCGCGACGGGCGACACCGTGCGCGCGCCGGAACCGTCCCGCGCGTACCGCGCCGAGGTGGGCGCGGATCCCGGCAAGCTGCGCATCGGCCTGCTCACCCACAACCCGCTCGAGACGGGCGAGATCCATCCCGACTGCGTGACCGCGGCCGAGGAGACCGCGCGGCTGCTCGATTCGCTCGGCCACACCGTGGAAGAAACGTTCCCGAAGGCGCTCGTCGACCCCGCGCTCGTCGGCCACTTCACCACGTTGTGGGCGGGGACACTCGTCTACAACCTGCGCTACTGGGAGAAGAAGGTCGGTCGCGAGATCACCGCCGACGACGTCGAACCGCTCACGTGGTCGCTGGCCGAGATGGGCAACTCGATCACGGCGCCCGACTTCATCGAGGCCCAACACGCGGCGCTCGAGCTCGGGCGCGCGGTCGAGGAGTGGTACGCGTCGGGTTACGACCTGCTGCTCACGCCGACGCTCGGTGAACCGCCGGTCGAGCTCGGTACCTTCACGACGCCCGATGAGCCACTGCTCGGGTTCATGCGTGCCGCGACGTTCGTGCCCTTCACGCCGCTCGCCAACATGACGGGGGAACCTGCGATCTCGCTTCCCATGCACTGGAACGCCCACAACCTTCCGATCGGCGTACAGCTGATGAGCGCGTACGGGCGCGAAGACCTCCTCCTGCGCGTCGCCGCGCAACTCGAGCAGGCGCACCCGTGGATCGACCGCATCCCGCTCGTCCATGCCTGAGGTAGTGGTCGCGGGCGGACAGGGTTTCTACGGCGACACGCCGACCGCGGTTGACGCGTTGTTGGCCGAGGGTGTCGATTACCTCTGTCTCGAAGCGCTTGCGGAGCTCACGCTCGCGATCCTGCAGAAGGATCGCCAACGTGACGAAGCGCGCGGATACACGCGCGACCTCCCCGCGTACCTGGCGCGGGCGTTGCCGTACGTGGCCGACGGGCGCACCAAGGTGATCACGAACGCCGGCGGGATCAATCCGACCGCCGCCGCGCACGCCGCGGTCGACACCGCCCGCAAGCTCGGTGTCACCAACGTGAAGATCGCGACTGTCGTCGGCGACGACGTGCTCACGCGCCTTCCCGCGTTGCACGCGCAGGCGGCTCAGGCGTTCGCGCACATCGACACCGGCGCCGCGTTCGACACCTTCCCCGGATCGCCGTTGTTCGCGTCGGCTTACCTCGGCGCGCGTCCCATCGTGGACGCCTTGGCTCAGGGAGCCGACATCGTGATCACGGGACGTGTCGCCGACGCGTCGCTTTTCCTCGCCCCGCTCGTGTACGAGCACGGTTGGAGTTGGGACGACTGGGATCGCCTCGCCGCGGGGATCCTCGTCGGGCATCTGCTCGAGTGCTCGGGTCAGAGTCTCGGCGGCAACTACTCCGGAGACTGGTGGGCGCTCCCGCATCCGTGGGACCTCCCGTATCCGATCGCAACCGTCGAGGCGGACGGGACCGCCGTCATCTCGAAGCCGAAGGGATCCGGCGGCCGGGTGTCGACCGACACGCTGCGGCACCAGTTGCTCTACGAGGTGCACGATCCGGCCCGTTACCTCTCGCCCGACGTCGTCGCCGACTTCACGACGGCCCGCTTCGAAGATCTCCCCGACGACCGAGTGCGCATCACGGGCGTGCACGGCACGCCGGCAACCGACACCTACAAGCTGCTGTTGTCGTCGCACGCGGGTTGGGCCGGCGAAGCGCGCGTCGCGTTCTCGTGGCCCGACGCGTACGAAAAGGCGAAGGCGACGGCGGCGATCCTGGCGAAGCGGGTCGAGATGGCCGGGCACGCCGTG
>JAUZEI010000280.1 GCA_030839105.1 Actinomycetota bacterium | reverse complement strand
GCGAACAGCAATCCGACCGTCACCATGAGCTGCACGACGAGTTGCTTGCCCTGGAGATGGCGCATGATCGCCCGGTCGAGCCCGATCCCGAGCAACGGAGCGATCACCAGCACCACGAGCGGGAGCGCTACGGCCTGCGGCACACCGTGCGCAACTGTGAGCTCCCAGTCGACGTACGCAAGGAACATGCCGATCGCGCCCTGGGCGAAGTTGAACACTCCCGTCGTCGTGTAGACGACGACGAGACCGGTTGCGGACATGGCGATGATGCCCGCAACCGGCAGCGCCAGGACTACGAGGTTGGTCAGAGATGTGCCGTTGACCGGATTACCGGCCCACGCCGCCTTGCTGACCAAGACGATGAACGCGATCGTGCCCGCCCAAACCAGCAGGTTCGACCACCGTTGTGACACGCCAGATCCCTTCGTGCGACTAGGCCGGCCCTGCGTCAGCCGTGGTATTCCTTGGCGGCGTCGATCGAGAACTCCAACGCCTTCTTGTTGTTGTCGCAGTCGAACTTGCCGGGCTCTACCGGGTCGACTCGGACGAACTTTCCGCCCTGCACCTGCATACCGACCAGGCACGTGCTGCCGAGCTTGCGGCCGACGTCGATGCCGGGCGCCGCCATGCCGTTCGCATCGAAGTCGTGCATGGCGCGGATGGCCGTGAGCAGGTTGGCGCGCGTGATCGAGTTGGGATCGTCGCCGTGCGCCTTCATCGTGTCCTCGACCGCCCGGGCGAAGATCTCACCCGCGATGAACGCCTGGGCACCGAAGCCCTCCGGGTTCTTGTCGTACTTGAGGAACCCGTCGAGCGTGGCGTTCGACCCCTTGTCCTCGAAGGGAAGGAAGTTGAGCCAGACGTACTGGCCCTCCATGGCGGCGCCGCCCTCTCCGATCAGACGCTTGTCGTAGCACTGCACCGAGCAGTCCCACACCTTCACGGTGTCGACGCCCTGGTTCACTGCTTCCTTGCGCATCAAGACGGTGCCCTTGTAGTCGAGACCGTTGCGCCCGTAGGTCGACTTCTTCGACTTCATCGCCTGAGCGACCTGGGTGTAGTCGGTCTGGATCGAGGTTCCGCTCTCACCGAACTCGGCGTCGCTCTTGATGCCCATCTTGTTCTCGGCCCGGAAGATCGGCATCGACGCGGAGATGGTCGACGGGAGGTCCTTCGGGATCACGAACACCCCGTGCAGCGCGTCCTTGCCGAACTTGTTGAAGTAGTAGTCGTACTGCGTGTAGCCGACGTGGAAGGTGCGCGGCCCGGTGCCCGAGTAGGGACACGACGAGCCGGTCGGCAACGTCGCGAACGAGATCTTCGAGCATTGCTGCGCGACCTCGGTCTGCAGGTCGGCGATGTCGGGGATACCCGTCCGCTTACCGGTCTTGTCCTTGCAGCTCTCCATGCCGGTGACGTCTTGGAGGAACAGCGCGGTCGTGCCCACCATCGCGACGGAGTTGCCGCACGCGGCCAGGATCGCGTTGGACGCGTCTGTGGGACTCAGCTTGGAGTCGCCCTGCTTGACGACGACCTGGCGGCACGCGAGGCCGCCCTTGGAGTTGATGTACTTGCCCCACGCGACCATTCCGTCCCACGAGCCCTTGAACAGGCCGGGGCGGATGGAGTTGTTCACGTCGGCAATGACGGTCACCGTGATCGTCTTCGGCGTGACACCGATCTCGGGGCTCGTCAGCTTCGCGGTCTTGCAGGCGTCGGGCGCGGGCGCGGTCGTCGATGGACCGCCGAGGCCGCCGCCTCCGCCGCCGGAATTCTTGCTACTCCCGCCACCGCAAGCGGTGACAACGAGTACCAAAGCTGTCGCGAGCACGCACAAACGCAGCCGCATTCTGTCTCCCCCGAGTCGCTGGACGGGCCGAAGCGTACGGACATTGTGCACGTCTGTCGATCCAGAAAGGTGGCGCGGCCTTCTCGAACGTTCAGCAAGCGTTGACAAATTGCTCACCCGCTTCTCGAACCGCAGGGCGAACCGCAGGCCGACAGCAGAGCCGGACACCAGGGTTGCCGGGATCCCGGGAAAGACGCGACGATTCGCCGAAGTTCGGTTCGCCGAAGTTCGGAAGGTGTGCCGAAGCAACGACCGGGAGTGGTTGCATGGCGGTCACGATTCCAACGCACCGCTACACCTCCGACGCCTTTGCCGCCCTCGAGAACGATCGGCTCTGGCCCAGAGTGTGGCTACTCGCGTGCTCGGTCGATCACGTAGCGAGCGCGGGAGACTTCCACGAGCTCCGCATCGGGCGGATCTCGGTGCTCGTCGTGCGGGGCGACGACCTCGAGCTGCGCGCGTTCCAGAACGCCTGTCGGCATCGTGGGAGTTCGCTGTGCGAAGGCACGGGATCGGGCCTGAGCGAGCTTCGGTGCCCGTTCCACCGGTGGTCGTACGACCTCCGCGGCCGGTTGCGAGAGGTGCCGTCGCGGCGTCAATTCGGCGCGCTCGACAACTATTCCGACCTGATCCCGGTGCGCGTCGACACGTGGGGGCCGCTCGTATTCGTCAACCTCGACGCAGACGCCGAACCGTTGCCCGAGTTCCTGGGCGCCGTGCCCGACGACTGCGCGTGGGCGCGCGTCGACGAGTTCCGGTGCACCGCCGCGGTGTCGATCGCGGCGCCGTGCAACTGGAAGACGCTCATCGACGGCTTCAGCGAGACCTACCACGTGCAGGGCATCCACCGCGAGATGCTGGCGATGTGCGATGACGTCAACGGTCCGCAGCACGTCTGGGAACGGCACGGGAAGCTGCAGCAGTCGTACGGCGTGGCGTCACCCCGCCTGCGCGAGCCGCCCGACGACCAACAGATCTGGGAAGCGTTCGTCGAGGTGATGGGCGTACGCGTCGGTAACTACGCGCAGGCCGACGCCGGAACCGCGCCCGACGTCCCGGCCGGCGGCACGATCCGCAGCGCGATCGCCGGGATCGTCCGCGACCGAGGGGTCGAAGCCGGCCACGCCTGGTTCTCGGCCCTCGACGACGGCCGGCTCCTCGACATGTCGCAGTACAACCTCTTTCCGAACGTCACGGTGCTGGTCTTCGCCGACATGATGCAGATCGTGCGGGCGCGTCCGGGCGCGACCTCGGATGACGCGTGCATGGACGCGTTCTCGTTCGAACGCGTGGCGCCGGTGGCGGAGCGCCCGCGCGTCAAACCGATCGACATCGAGCTCTCGCCGGACGACGAACTGCCCGTCGGTCTCGTCCTCAACCAGGACTTCGCCAACTTCGGCCGGAGTCAGCGCGGCCTGCACCAACCCGGACTCACGCATTTCGTCGTCTCGCCGACCGAGGAGTGCCGGATCGTCAACCTGCACAAGAACCTGGAGGAGTTCCTCTCGATCTCGCCCAGCGAGATCGGGAGCGCCTGACGCCCGGACGTCGCGCCGCCGTCGTCGACCTGCTCAGGCAATCACGCAGCGCGTGCCCGTGTAGATGGTGGGCATGCATTTGTTGCAGTGGATGCACAAACCCTCGCGTTCGGGATCGTTCTGCATCGCCGACAACAGGTCGGGCTCGCGCAGGAGCGCGCGGCCGATCTGTACGAACGCGAAGCCGTCGTCGAGCGCGCGGGTCACCGTGCCGAGCCGGTTGATGCCGCCGAGCAACACGAGCGGCATCGACAGCGCTGCCCGGAACTGCCGCGCGTAGGGCAGGAAGTACGCCTCTTCGAACGGGTACTCCTTGAAGAACTTCCCGCCGAAGAGCTTGATGCCGGTCTTCAACACACCCGGAAACATCTCCGCCATCTCCGCGATCGGCGCTTCCCCACGGAAGAGATACATCGGGTTCTCGAACGAACTGCCGCCGGTCAGGGTGAGAGCGTCGAGCGAACCGTCGGCTTCCAGCATGCGCGCGAACTTCACGCTCTCTTCGAGCCAGAACCCGCCGCGCACGCCGTCGGACATGTTGATCTTCGCCGTCACCGCGACGCCGGGTCCGGCGGCGGCGCGCACCGCGTGCACGACCTCCAGCGAGAAGCGGGCGCGGTTCTCGAGACTCCCGCCGAACTCGTCGGAGCGCTTGTTGAGCTTGGGTGAGAGGAACGCGCTCAGGAGATAGCCGTGACCGATGTGCACTTCGATCGCGTCGAACCCGGCGGCGCGCAATACGCCTGCTCCGTGCGCGTACTGATCGACGATCGCCGCGATCTGGCGCGGTGTCACCGCCTGCGTGCGCCGCATCCCGAGGGGGCTGAATACGCGCGACGGAGCGAGCGCGGGCGACTTGGTGCCCTTCGGGTTCGCAACGGGGCCCGCGTGGCCGATCTGCGCGGCGATCGCCGCGCCTTCGGCGTGGACGGCGTCCGTCAGTGCACGCAGTCCGCGGCCGACCTCGGGATGGTCGAGGACGATCTGGCGCCCGTCGGTGCTTCCTGTCCGCGTGACCGCGCAGTACGCGACGGTCGTCATTCCCACGCCGCCGGCCGCGAACCGGCGATGAAACGCGATCAGTTCGGGCGTGACGACCCGCCTGGGCGTACGCCCTTCGAAGGTCGCGGCCTTGATGATCCGATTGCGCAGTCGGATCGGCCCGAGAACCGCCGGGGCGAAAGGATCGATGGCGCCCATGCCCGGACCGTACTCTCGACGCGACACAATGGCTCCGTGGATCTCGAGGACTTCTACAGCGCCGACCCCCGCCGCCGACACTCCGAGGAGCTCGAGTTCGGGACTGATTGGACCGAGGGCGGGGCCCGGACGCAGGTCTCGTGGGTCGAGGCGACGGGTGAGATGTACGCGATGCGCGATCCGCTCGGCGGGCTCCAGAGCGACGTGATCGGCGACCTGCGCGTCACTCCCGTCTCCGACGGGCAGCTGACCGTCGAGGTGCTCGGTGTCGTGAACGGTCGCGACCGCGCAACCGCCGTGATGAGCGGATGGGAAGTGGCGATGCTCGCGGGCGACAACAGCCTCGCGTGGGTCCGCGATCGCATCGCCAACGCCGACGGTGAGATGAGCGACACTCCCGCGCAGCCGTCGCGCGATCTTCCCGCCGACTGACGGGGCAGTTCCGAGTCAGCGCGGCGGTTCGGCCTGCCGTTGCACGAGCTCCCGCCGCAGCACCTTGCCGACCTCGCTTCTCGGCAACGCGTCGACGCGCCGGAAGACGACTGGGATCTTGTACGGGGCGAGATGGGCGCGGCACGCTTCGACGAGGTCTTCGTCGGACACGTCGAACGCGGTCACGACGTAGGCGACGGGCACCTCGCCGAGCCGTTCGTCGGGAACGCCGACGACCGCGGCCTCGGTCACGCCCGCCACCAGGCGCAGCACCTCCTCGACGTGCTCGGGAAACACTTTGTTGCCGCCCCGGTTGATGACATCGCCCGCCCGCCCCTCGATCCACACGAAGCCGTCGTCGTCGACGCGCGCGAGATCTCCGGTGTCGATGTAGCCCTCGTCATCGACCCGATCCGCCGCGATCCCGACCGCAGTCGAGGGCGGCCGCACCAGCAGCCGTCCGATTTGTCTGGTCGCTCGCGCTCCGCCTCCCTCATCAGTTGGTCGGTCGCCTGGCCCCTTCGGTCCGGTCGGCTCCGCTGCCGCTCCAACTTCACTGGTCGCTCGCGCTCCGGGTTCGGGGGCGATCTTGATCGAGACGCCGGGGTGGGGACGGCCGACGGCACCCAACTTGTCGGGATGCTCACGGGCGTCGGCGGCCGTCCACCCGATGACTTCGCCGATCTCGGCCTGGCCGTAGCCGTTCAACACGACGATGCCGAACTTGGCCCCGAAGCGGCGCGCCTGCAATGGCGACAGCGGCGCGGTGATGCTGCGCACGTAGCGCAGGGGCGCGAGATCAACCACGGTCGGGTCGTCCGACAACATCGCCATTGCCGCAGGCGGGAGCACCGTCGAGCGAATCGAGAACCGACCCACGAGTTCCGCGAATGTGCGGGGCTCGAAACGATCCATCACCACCACCTCGGCGCCGGCGCGGAGCCCGAACAAAACGTTGTAGATGCCGGCGTTCAACGCCAGCGACACCGGCACGAGGTTCGGTGTGCGCCGGCCGTCCGCGTTGCCCTGCGGGCGGGACCCGCGCAACGGCGCGAGCACCCGGTCGAGCAACTCGAGGTAGTTCGTGTGCGTGTGCAGCACCGGCTTCGGCGCGCCGGTCGTCCCCGATGTCCAGGTCACGAACGCGACACCGGGGTCGTACACCCGCGCATCGGCGAGCAGCTCCGGCGTGTCGCGCTCGTTTGCCCCCGCCAACAGCACGGCCGGGCGGGTCGCGTCGAGGATGCTCTGCAGCTCCCGCTCCGGCGAGCGCGGATTGACGGGAACGAACACGGCCCCGGCCAACCAGACCCCGAACATCGCGGTGATCGCTGCGGGCCCGTTCGGGAGCTGGACCGCCACCGCGTGACCCGGTCCGACCCCGGCCTTCCGCAGCGTCGCCGCGACGTCCCGGGCGTCCCTTCGGGCGGCGCCCGCGGTCAGGGTCGTGTCCGCGGAGTGCAACAGTGGGACGTCGTCGGGGAACGGATGCTCCAGGAGCAGTGTTGCGAGCGTCACAGAGCTGACCTGCCCTTCCTCGGTGGCCGGGGCCGCCGTGTCCGAGAAACGGGGTGCCGAGCGCCTAGGCTGTAGGTGCAGCCGTGTGGGCGATCCTGGCCTCCCACCGCCACCCTCCCACGACCGGCTGACAAAAACTTTCGATCATCTTGCGAGCGCGCGCCGGCCGGTCCTGCGCTCTCGCCGCCGGATGAGGGGACGATATGGCAACACGACGAACGACATCGAACAAGCGAGAGCGCGAACGGTCGAAGCAGGCCAAGGCCGCGGCCAAGCGGGAACGCCGCCTGGACAAGTCGCCCGACGACGAGAGCGAAGACGCAGTCGAGTTCGACGAGAACTCGGCGACCACTGACGAGCTCATCGAGCGCATCGCGGCCATGCACGAGAAGTACGACGACGGACAGATGACGTTCGAGGACTTCGACGAAGAGAAGACCGAGCTGATGGCTCTCCTCACCGCTCGACTGTCCG
Source organism: Actinomycetota bacterium (assembly GCA_030839105.1). Lineage (GTDB taxonomy): Bacteria > Actinomycetota > Acidimicrobiia > IMCC26256 > PALSA-610 > PALSA-610. The sequence goes on along the minus strand of JAUZEI010000280.1, from coordinate 1,017 downwards.
AATAGGCCGCCTCTTCCCGAAGAAGCGGCATCTCCGATCGGTCGGGAATACAGTTCCCGCCGACATCTGACGTCTCGTACCGGGGCCGACGGCTCTCGTCAGGAGCAGCGTGAATTCATCGCTCGCCGGTCTCGGAGTGCGCACGGACGAAACCGCCGTCGATGCGGACGCGACGCGCCCTTGGACCAAACGCCCCGAGGACCGGCTCAACGTCCGTTCTTCACTGGCGTTCTTCGCGCTGCACCTGCTGCCGTTCCTCGCGTTCTTCACCGGCGTCACGCGCACCGCGTTGATCCTCGCGGTCGTGACGTTCACGACCCGGATGTTCTGCATCACCGCGGGCTACCACCGGTACTTCTCGCACAAGAGCTACCGGCTCAACCGCCTGTCGCAGTTCGTCCTGGCGTTCGGCGGGACGATGGCTTCGCAGAAGGGTCCACTCTGGTGGGCCGCGCATCACCGCAACCACCACCGCTTCTCTGACACCGAGCGCGATGTCCACTCCCCCAGACGCGGGTTCTGGTGGAGTCACGTCGGCTGGATCCTCTGCGACGCCTACAACGAATCGGACCGCAGCCAGATCCGCGACTTCGCGAAGTACCCCGAGCTGCGATTCATCGACAAGCACGACTGGATCGGGCCCTGGACCCTGGGCGCGATCTGCTTCCTCATCGGGGGCTGGAGCGGGCTCCTCATCGGGTTCTTCGCGTCGACGGTGCTGCTCTGGCACGTCACGTTCACGGTCAACTCCGTTGCGCACGTATTCGGACGCCGCGCCTACGAAACCACCGACACCAGCCGCAACACCCTCCTGATCGCGCTCGCGACCGGCGGAGAGGGCTGGCACAACAACCATCACCGCTACCCGTGGGCCGCCCGCCAGGGATTCCGCTGGTGGCAGATCGACACGACCTACTACATCCTGCGCGGGCTGAGCGTCGTCGGCATCGTGCGCGACCTGAAGCCGGTGCCCGCGTCGGTCATCGAGGAAGCGCGCGTCGCCAAGGCTCGACGTCG